>CAZKUS010000007.1:0-18816 GCA_964556025.1 uncultured Clostridia bacterium
AGGTGCTTCTACTAATGCTTTTACCACATTTGGTCATACTGCATATCTATTTAGTACCATAGACAACTTTTATCAAAGTATGAAATTGTTATTGGAATTTGTTCACACACCTTATTTCAAAACTGATAGTGTGGATAAAGAAAAGGGTATTATCACCCAGGAAATTGAGATGTTTAAAGATGACCCAGAGTGGAAAGTGTTTTTTGACTTGTTAGAAGGTATGTATTATAATCATCCAGTTAGAGAAAATATTGCTGGAACAGTAGAAGACATAAACAAAATTACTGCGAAAACTTTATATGATTGCCACAAAATGTTTTATCACCCAGCAAATATGGTTTTATTTATAATAGGAGATGTAGACGTAGAAAAAGTGTTTTTGGAAGCTGAGGCAAAATTGTTGGAATTGGATATAGATATACCCACTGAATCACAGTTTCAGGGTAGAGTACTGCCTAAAGAATCGCCACACATAAAGGATACAGAAAGAGTGCAGTTTCATGATATTTCTAAACCGAGAGCATACCTAGCGTTTAAAGAACAATTGAACTCTTCTGGAACTGTACCGGATATGAAACAAGAAATCGCTACTGATTTTATTTTAGAACTATTATTCGGAGAAGGATCTGAACTGTATCAAGATTTGGCTGATAAACAATTGCTAGACAATCAATTCACTTATTCTTATAGTAGAGGTGAAGGTTTTGGTTTTAGCATAATAGGAGGCCCTACAGAGGATCCTGAAGATATGATACATAAAATGGAAAAAGGAATATCAAGTTTACGTGACGAAGGAATTAAAGAGCTCGATTTTAATCGAATTCGCCAAAAAATGATGGGAGAATATGTTCAAAATTATAATTCATTAGAGTACTTGGCAAATACATTTATGAATTTTTATTTTAATGGCGACTTTCTGTTTAAGTATACAGAGGTTTTGAATAATATGACTGTGAAAGATCTAGAGCAACGATTAGAAGAACATTTATGTGGTGATGTTAAAACTCGTTCGATACTTTCTCCCCTGAAATAGAGTTATAAAACTTGATTATGGAAACAGGAAAATTTAGGGCTATTACAGAATATTTGATAGTGGTTGGAAATATTTTTAAATTAGAGTAAGGGGGAGGATTAAATGACTAATAAAGACAGATTAAAGCAATTATTTTTCGAATTGGTAGAAATCGATAGTGAGTCGGGAAAAGAAAGAAAAATGGCTGATCATTTAAAAGGTAAGTTATTTGAATTGGGTGGAGAACCTTATGAAGATCAAGCTGGTGAAAAAATGGGGACTGAAGCGGGTAATTTAATCTGTCGCATAGAAGGTGATAACAGTAAAGCCCCTATAATTCTTAGCGCTCATATGGATACTGTGAAACCTGGAATTGGTAAAAAAGCTATCATTGATGGAGATATAATTAAAAGTGAAGGTGATACGGTTTTAGGTTCTGATGATGCCGGGGGAATAGCAGCTATTTTGGAAGCTGTTAAAGCAGCTCAAGAAAATTATGAAAATCATGCACCAGTAGAAATTGTGTTTACTGCTTACGAAGAAGGTGGTTTGAATGGCTCTAGACGCATGGATTTTGATAGATTGACATCCACAAAGAGCTATATTTTTGACAGTAATGGTCCTGTTGGTACTATGATTGTAGAAGCCCCTGGACAGGATAAGTACAATATTAAAGTTGAAGGGAAATCTGCTCATGCTGGTTTAAAACCAGAAGAAGGTATAAATGCTATTAAAGTAGCATCTGATATTGTTTCCCAGTTAGAACTGGGAAGATTGGATGATAAAACTACAGCCAATATTGGGGTTATGAAAGGTGGGGAAGCCACTAATGTGGTGTGTCCACTTGTTGAACTGCAGGGTGAAGCTAGAAGCCGTGATGAACAGCGATTAAAACAGGTAACTGATCAGATAAAAGAAATTTGTGAACAGGTAACTGAAAAGTATGGAGCTGGGTTAAATTTTGATAGTAGAAGATTATATTCGGCATATAATTTAGATCAAGAGGATGAGGTTGTTAAACATTGCTTAACTTCTATGGAAAAGCTAAATTTAACCCCTAAGTTTGAAGCTACAGGTGGCGGCAGTGATGCCAACATATTTAATGCTAATGGCATTAAAACTGTTAATTTAGGAATGGGTTATGAAAAAGTTCACACTACAGATGAATATATTCCGGTGAAAGAGTTAGAAAGAGCTGCAGATTTAGCTTATTATTTGATTACCATGTAGTGCATGTACAGATAAATAGGGTGATGTTGGATGGGTGGTAAGCCCTATGGATATATAAAGATTTCGTAAAGGAAGTGACTGTTATGGAATCTCGTGGAGACGAGTTGTTAGTAAAACAATGTCAAAAAGGTCACTATGATGCGTTCGAAGAATTAATACATAAATACCAACAAAAAGTGTATTCACTTTGTTATAGGTATGCAGGTAACTATGATGATGCTAACGACTTGGCACAAGAGGCATTTATTAGGGTTTATCATTCCATTAATAAATTCCACTTTAAGTCTACTTTCTCAACTTGGCTGTTTAGAGTGACTTCTAATGTGTGTTTAGATGAAATGCGTAAAAAAAAGAAAACATCATCGGTATCTTTAGATTCTCCCATGGAAACTGATGAAGGTGAAATGTATTTTCACTTACCTGATCAAAAATTTAATCCTGAAATAATGGCAGAAAGGAAAGATGTTCAACAGATTGTCCATAATGCCATCCAAGAACTGCCCACAGATCAAAAAATGACTTTGCTTTTGCGAGAAATACAAGGATTCACTTATGATGAAATAGCTGAAGTTTTAGAAGTCTCTTCAGGTACAGTTAAGTCACGGCTCAGTAGATCCAGATATAATTTAAAAGAAATATTAGCTCAAAAAACGGAACTTTTTCCAGATAATTCACATCTAAAGGGTAAGGAGGTGTAATAGACGATGAAATGTAGCTGGGTAAAAGAGCAACTATCTGGTTATCTAGATGATGAACTTTGCCCTTTAGATGTGAAAAAAGTAGAGAAACATTTGCAGCAGTGTGAGAGTTGTCGGAGAGAGTACGAAAATGTTAGAGGGACTTCTAAATTAATAGGTTCTCTGGGAGAAATTACTCCCCCCGCTGATTTTTGTGAACAAGTATTAAATTCAACAACTCGTGAAACTGAAGATGATGTGGAAAAAAAGGCGAAATCTGTTTTTGATCTAGTATTGCCAGTTAAACATGTTGCAGCAGTATTAATGGGTGTGTTGTTATTAGGTAATGGAGTTATATTTACATTTTATGAAGGTGACGAATACGCTGAAAACGACCAACAAAATATTGAATTGACTCAGGAAGAACATGAGGAATTTTTAGAACGGATGGCGGGGGTTTTAAATAGAGATTATTATAGTATGGTGACTGAAGAAGCGGATGTAACCATGGCTTCTTCAGTTGGTGAAGTGGATATGAGTAGATATGAAAAAAACGGGCGAGAATCAGAAGCCCCTGGGGCTACACCTTTCATGGTTTTCAATGGTGTGTTTTTGCCCTTTGCAGCAACTTTAATGATAATTTCTAAAAAAAGCGAGAGGGGAGAGTAATCCCCTCTCTTCGTTTGCTATGGAGGGATTGATAAATGAGTAGTACTGATGATATTAAAAATCAAGATAAGTTAGTAGTTATTGATGGGAATAGTTTATTGAACAGAGCTTTTTATGCCCTGCCCTTGTTACAGACAAAGCAGGGCATTTTCACAAATGCCATTTACGGTTTTGTATCTATGTTACTAAAACTTATAGAAGAAGAATATCCCGATGACCTTGCAGTAGTTTTTGATACTAAAGCAAAAACGTTTCGCCACCATCGTTTTCCCGAATATAAGGGACATCGAGATAAAGCTCCTGAAGAAATGCACCCACAAATTCCCATGCTAAAGCAGCTTTTAGATGCTATGAATGTAAAGTATTTTGAAAAAGACGGTTTTGAAGCTGATGATTTAATAGGTGCTTTTTCAAACTTGGCGTGTAAATATGACAAACAAGCTTTGATAGTTACTGGCGATAAAGACCTGTTACAATTATTAGATGATAACACTTCAGTTATGTTAACCAAAAAAGGTATAACACAAATGGAATATTATGATGAGGATAAAGTCAAATCAGAACTTGGGGTAAATGTGGAACAATTAATTGATCTTAAGGCACTTACTGGTGATAAATCTGACAATGTACCTGGGGTTCCTGGAGTAGGTGAAAAAACAGCTTTGAAATTATTGAAAGACCATACAACTCTTGATGATTTATATGAAAATATTGAGCAAATAACTGGTAAAATGAAAGATAAACTAACAGAAAATCAAGATCAAGCTTATCTCAGTAGAGAGTTAGTTACAATTTATCGCGATGAGAGTATATTGGAGGGCTTGAACTGGGAAGAGCTTTCACAATTTCAACTTGACACACATATTGCTCGAGAGCTGTTACGAGAATGGGAAATGAATAGTATTTTAGAGAGGCTTCCATCTGAAAGTATAGATGAGACTGCTAGCTATGATAAAAGTGACAATTCGCTGCCAGGATATTTAAGTTCAGATTTTTACTACATATCTAATAGAGAGGACTCAAGTATTACAAAATTGAAAGAGGAATTAACCGATTGTTTGAAAGTGAAACAGACAATCGATTTAGTGATTTATCGGCAAAAATTAGCTATTGATCAGTCAAAAAATCAAAAATTGTTTGCAGACAATGATGATGGGTTGATTATATCTTTATCAGATTTAACTTTTTATATATCTCAAAATGCAGTGACAGAAGTGATAACAGACTTTGTTTTCCCTAAGATCTTTGACGCACCAAAACAATTTGGGCTTGTCACTTACAATATCAAATCTCTGTGGCATTATATTTATCAGTTAACAGGTACGGATTTTTACCGACTGGTTTTTAAGTTACAGTACTGTTATGATGTGGAATTAATGGCATATATTGCTGATCCGACAGGAACTCCACATGAAATCACTGATATCAAAACTCAATATGCTCCGGAATTGAAAGTCAAAATAGAAGACAATGCCAGTAGTTGGCAAGATCTGTGTAAAAAAGGGCGCATGTTATTGGACTTGGCAACTCCATTAGAAAAACTTTTACAAGATCGAGATCAATGGAGCTTGTATAATGAGATTGAATTTCCTCTGGCTTTTATCTTAGCTAGGATGGAATACAGGGGAATAACTGTTCAAGCATCTGTATTGGATGCAATGGAACAAAATATTGATACAAGAATAGCTGACATTAGTACTAAAATTTTTGAAATCTCAGGTGAAGAATTTAATTTAAATTCACCGAAACAGTTGGGGTATATTTTATTTGAAAAGCTACACTTACCAGTAATTAAAAAGACAAAAACTGGATACTCTACTGATGCTAAAACTTTAGAAACTTTAGCACAAGATCATGAAATATGCAAACTGTTACTTGATTATCGCCAACTGCATAAATTAAAGACTACTTATCTGTCTGGATTAAAAGATTTGATTTTTGAATCTAATGGAAAAATTCATACCACTTTTAACCAAACCATAACTGCCACCGGAAGGCTTAGTAGTACTGAACCCAATCTACAGAATATACCTATCAAGTTAGAAGAGGGTAGAAAAATTAGACGGGCCTTTGTCGTAGGTAAACCGGAACAACTTTTTTTGGCCGCCGATTATTCTCAAATTGAGTTGAGAATTTTAGCCCATGTGTCTGGTGATGATACACTGATTAAAGCTTTTCAAAATCAAGAAGATATTCATACTCAAACTGCTGCTCAGGTTTTTCATAAAGAACCTGAAGATGTCTCCAAAGAATTGAGATCTCATGCCAAGGCGGTTAATTTTGGAATTGTATACGGGATTAGTGATTATGGTTTAGCTACTCAACTAGGAATTCCAAGGAAACAAGCTCAAGAATATATAGACGCTTATTTTGACAAATTTTCAGGTGTTAAAAAATATATGGATGACATGGTGACTCAGGCAAAGTATAATGGATATGTAACGACATTGTATCATAGAAGCCGCGATTTACCTGATATCAATCACTCTAATTTTAACATCAGAACAGCAGCTGAACGCACTGCAATTAACACACCTATACAAGGAACAGCAGCTGACATAATTAAAGATGCAATGGTAAAGGTAGAACATGAGCTGGAGCATGAGGGTCTACTGGAAAAGGCCCGTTTGTTATTACAGGTTCATGATGAACTGATTTTAGAAGTGTCTGAAGATGTACTTCCGAAAGTAGCGAAAAAAATCAACGATATAATGGAGAATATAATTAATCTTCAAGTACCGTTAACTGTAGATTTGAAAACTGGAGCCAATTGGTATGATCTTCAGCCTTATCAATCAGGAGAGTGATCCTAATGCCAGAACTACCTGAAGTTGAAACTATAAAACGTTCATTGTTGTCAGAAGTAGTAGGAGATACCATTACAAAGTGTCGGATCTATTTTGAAAAGATGCTTCAAAACATTACTGGTGAACAGTTTCTCCAAGAAGTTTCAGATACCATGATAACCGATGTAAGACGCAGGGGGAAATATTTGTTAGTATATCTTTCAAATGCGAATTCCAAGGAAAACATGAATGACTCTGAAAATTCATCGGATAGTGTCATGATTATTCACTTGAGAATGACAGGCAGATTTACAATTGTGTCTAATCCAGGAAATTATCCGAAAGAGAATGAACTTTATAATAGTAATAATGAAGATGGTTTTAAACATTTAAGGGCAGTATTTTTTTTAAACTCCGGCAAAGTGTTGGAATTTCATGATCAGAGGAAATTTGGTACAATAGCATTGTTAAATACAGGAGAAGAACATGATTGGAAAGGTTTAAGCAAATTAGGGCCTGAACCTTTATCTTGCGATTTTTCTCAAGAAGATTTAAGTGCTAAGTTAGCCCGGACAAAAAAGCCGGTGAAAGCATGTCTGTTGGATCAGCAGTTGATAGCTGGTGTGGGAAATATTTATGCTGATGAAGCTCTATACAGAGCAAAAATTCACCCGGCAAAACCGGGAGATAAATTAACTGAACGAGAGAAAAGTAAATTGTTTAAATCCATGTGTGAAGTACTACAATTGGGTATAAAATATCGTGGTACCACTTTTAGTGATTACCGTGATTTTTACGGGAACCAGGGAGAGTTTCAGAACTTTCTCAAGGTGTACAATCAAAATGGTTTAGTATGTAATTATTGCGGTGAAACTATTGAGAAGAGTAAGGTTGCTAATAGAGGTACTTTTTTTTGCCCATGTTGTCAAAGTGATGAAGGTGAGTTTGAAGAAAACTGACTCAGTACTAGCACTCCGGCTTAGCTCTTCCCATATAGTGTTATTAGCTGTTATTAGATGGGAGGGGTATTAATGCCGGGGTTATTTCCTTTAATAGCTCTTTCTCTAGCTGTCAGTTTAGATGGGTTGGCAGCTGGTTTTGCTTATGGAGTTAAAACTATTAAAATCCCTTTAAATTCTTTAATACTGTTGAGTGTTACATCAGGGCTTTCTATAGCAATTTCTATGTTTTTTGGTAATTTAGTAGCAGATTTTGTTTCACCATATGTGGCTGAATTTGCTGGTGGGCTGATTTTAATAATTTTGGGTATATGGTTTATCTATCAAAATTTTATAGTAATAGGTGATGCTAGTAGTAGATCTAATAGGACACAGAAGAATAATTTACTAGGTAATGTAATGGAAAATCCCACAGAAGCAGATTTGGATGAATCTGGTGTTATTTCACTGAAAGAAGCTATTATTTTAGGTGTAGCTTTAGCTATGGATGCTTTTAGTGCTGGCTTTGCAGCTTCTTTAATGGGTTTTCATTCTGTAATCACGCCGTTTTTTGTAGGATTAGGAAAGCTTATCTTGGTCCCAATTGGAGTTAAATTTGGATTCCAGTTATTTACTAACATGAATAAATCAGTAGTAGCATTTTTACCGGGCATGATTCTTATCATGCTAGGTGTTTTAAGTTTCTTTTAGATTGACTGTGTTAAAGTTGAATGTTGATAGCAGAACTCTTCAATTTCACTCCAAATGTTAATGATGTAAAGTTTTTATATAGAGGTGTTGAGTTTATGATAATAGGTTTAACTGGTGGCATAGCTTCAGGAAAATCTACTGTTATACGTTTTTTAAATGAATTTGGTGCAAGTATTATTGATGCTGATAGAATATCTAGGGAGCAGACTGCACCTGGAGGAGAAGCACTGTTAGATATTGAAAAAACATTTGGTAGTGAATATTTTTATTCAGATGGCAGTTTAAATCGATCTAAACTTGGTAAGCTTATATTTAATAATTCCAATGCCAAAGAAAAATTAGAAAACATATTACATCCTAGAATTGATAGACGAATTAAGCAGCTGACCCGGGAAAAATACAATCAAAATCCTGGACAGCCAGTTATTGTTGATATTCCTTTGTTATTTGAAATAGAAAAACAACATGAGTATGATGAGACTTGGTTAGTATGGGTGGATTATAAAACCCAATTGGATAGATTAATAAATAGAGACGGTTTTACACTTAAAGATGCTGAAAATAGAATAAAAGCTCAAATTCCATTGAATGAAAAAGTTGCTTTAGCTGATGTAGTAATTGACAATACAGGAACTTTGAAGAAAACTAAAACCCAAGTAAAATATAATTATTTATCTGTAGTTAAAAAAATGAGAAATTAGTTATAGTAATTTAACTTGATCTGTAATAAACTATAACAGGATTAAATTGTGATTATGAGGGGTAGTAATAATGAAACTAGTTAATTTTGATAAAAAATTTATTTTTATTGGTATTATCATCATTCTTATTGCGTTTTGGCTATTTTATACTCTGTTACTTCCAGTGATTTGGGAATCTTTGTATCCACGACATTATCATGAAGAAGTTTTGCAAGCTGCTAATAACCGGGATTTAGATCCCAACCTTTTATTTGCTATAATAAAGGTTGAGAGTAAATTTAATGAGAAAGCAGTATCTGATCGAGGTGCAATTGGTCTGATGCAAGTAATGCCTACAACCGGTTCATGGGCAGCAGAAAATATTACTCTATCGACTTTTGATTATGAGGATTTATTTATACCGGAAATAAATATAGCTTTAGGAACCTGGTATTTGGATTATTTGATGGATGAATTTGATGAGGATTTAGCATTGACTTTGGCAGCTTATAATGCAGGTCAAGGGAATGTACGTAAATGGGTTGAAAATGGAACATGGGACGGTGATTTTGAAAATTTAGAGCAAGTGCCATATAGTGAAACAGAAAAGTATGTAGAAAATGTGATTTACAATTACCGTCGCTATAATGAGATATATCAATAATCTTTCTTAAAGGTTCAGTTAAAGTTGAATGTTCATAACAATAAAATAATAGCGTCTTCTAAAAAATGCAAACATTTCCATACTAATGAAATTAGTAACTTGACAGTTTTATACTTTCAATTGTATAATTAATTAAGTCCATTGGGAAATATTGAGCGGAAGTGGTGGAATAGGCATACACGCAGTCTTGAGGGGGCTGTGCCCTGATGGGCTTGCGGGTTCGAGTCCCGCCTTCCGCACCATCCAATTTTAAAAAATAAAGATTAGACTGCTAATCCAAACATAAGTTAGCCATTGGCAGCTTATGTTTTTATTTTTATAATATCATCATTATGACTTTCAGTTAGCAGTAGTTCGTTTTGCACATGCAAGGTAAGATTCAAAATTGAATCAAGTTTAACAGTATTTGTACAAACATCGCTTTTGTCTGTTAAAATGTCAATGTGTTAATACTGAGTTGCATTAGATGCAAAATGTCATCACAATTAGTTGGTTATCTTGTACGAATTCTCACAATTTAGACAATTGTAACTTTTTTACAATCACTCAAATGTGGTATAAAAAATGCACATAAGTTAAATTAACTTGCATTAAAGTAGTTTGTATATAATATTGCCTATAAAAATGTTGTGTTTATTAGTATATATTTTATGGAGGTTCTAAGATGGATATTGATATTATTTTAAAAAATGGAAATTTTTACAAAGGCAATAAATTCTTAAAAGGAAGTATGGCTGTAAATGAAAGCAAAATAATTGAACTAGGAGAAACAGAACTTATTGAGGATAAATACAAAGCAGATAATATATTAGAACTGGACGGTAAGACAGTTTTCCCAGGCTTTATTGATAGTCACATTCACTTAGTTCAAACAGGATTTTTACAAATTCATCTTGACCTATCAACTGCTCGTTCTGTAGAAGATCTTACTGGTATGATAAGAGAAGAAGCTAAACAGAAATCACCAGGTGAGTGGATCATAGGATCTTCTTTTGATGATAACAAGTTTATAAATGGACGATTTCCAACTAAACAAGACTTAGATAAAGTTGCACCGGAAAATCCAGTATTTATCATAAGAATATGTACTCATTTGATGGTAGCTAATAGTAAAGCTTTAGAACTTTCTGGAATTAATATGGGTACAGCATCACCTCAAGGAGGCGAAATAAACAGAGATAATAATGGTGAGCTCACTGGTATATTGAAAAGGAATGCTGGTGACTTAGTATACGCTATAATATACGCTGATAATAACATGGTTAAGCAAGCAATCAAGGCATCTTTTAATTATTTAAAACAAAATGGTATTACTACTGCTCATTCAATGGCTATAGGAATTAAAAATTATCAACATTATAGCAATGTTTTGGAGGCATACAGAGAGGTTCTTCAAGAAGAAAGTTGTCCTGTCAGGGTACGTTTAGGAGCAGAACATGAATTACTGGATCAATTAATTGAAAATAATATTTCTTTTTTAAAAGGTGATGAATTTTTTAAACAAGGTTATATTAAATTCTTTACTGATGGTTCTTATGGTAGTAGATCAGCTTTATTATATGAACCGTATAATGATGAACCAGATAACTTTGGTATAGAATCTACTACTAAAGATGATTTGTATAAGTATGTGCGAAAAGCTCACGATCAAGGATACCAATGTGCAATTCATGCTCTTGGAGATAAAGCTTTGTCAAATGCTCTAGATGTGTTGGAAAGTTTGATTGCAAATGGTAAAAATCATTTGCGACACAGAATAGTTCATGCGGGCTTAGCTCCTGATTATTTAATTGATAGGATCAAAGCTTGTGATCTATCAGTAGATATCCAACCAAATTTCGTAGCTAGTGAAGTGACATGGTTGGAAGAAGCTCTCGGAGAAAGAGTAACAGATGTTTATACTTGGAAATCAATGTACAGTCAAGGAATTAACTTAGCAGCCAGTTCAGATTCACCTGTAGAACCTGTGAACCCTTTCTATGGAATTAGATCTGCACTAACTAGACAAAATTTAGAAAACTATCCAGAAGAAGGATTTAATTCTAAAGAGAGGTTAGGGTTAAAAGAAGCAATTGATATGTACACGATAAATGGTGCTTATCAATATTTTGATGAAGATAAAATTGGAAGTTTGAATTCAGGTAAATTTGCTGATTTGGCAGTGCTTTCCACTAATCCTTATTCAGTTGATGTCCATGAATTAACCAAAATTGAAGTGGACATGACTTTTTTTGGTGGAAAATTAGTATATAAAAATGATTAATAACATTTATAGGAGGTGCTGTTACAAAAAATTACTAAAATGAATTTAAGAAGTATTCAGGATTTGAATTGTTTGGTAAACTGTTTATTGTTGTTTTAACTATGATTTTACTAAAATTTTAGGGAGGGGTATCTTTAATGAGTGATAATAATCAAAATTTTCCTAAGCCTACCCCGATGCAGGCTTTCACACCTTTGATCGCTTTAATTTTACTAGTTGCATATGCTGCTATCTCTTTAGGGGCAGATGTACACATTCCACTCTTTTTTGCTGTTATCATAGCAGCAGCAGTTGCAATATTATGGATAGGTCATGAATGGAAAGTAGTACAAGAGGGAATGTTAAAAGGTATTAATTTTGCTTTGGATGCTGTTTTAATTTTATCTATTGTAGGTATTTTAGTAGGAAGTTGGATTTCAGGTGGAGTTGTTCCCACTATAGTTTATTACGGACTTCAATTCATTTCTCCAGAGATCTTTTTGATAGCCACACTTATCATTACAGCATTAGTTTCAATCTTCACAGGTAGTTCTTGGAGTTCTTTGGCCACAGTAGGACTTGCCATGTTTGGTATTGGTGAGGGTTTAGGCATTCCAGGTGGAATAACTGTTGGAGCTATAGTTTCAGGTGCTTATTTTGGTGATAAACTTTCTCCATTATCTGATACTACAGTAGTCGCTTCTGGAGCTGGTGGAGTAAATATTTACGATCACATCAAACACATGCTCTGGGTATCCGGGCCTGGTTTTATAATTGCACTCATTTTGTTTGGGATTGTAGGGTTACAATATGCCGGTGCAGACATGGACTATGATAGGATAGCAGAGATCACTGGTACTATTTCTGCCAACTTTAACGTAAGTCCAGTGATGCTCATTCCTCTAATTATAGTCTTAGCCATGATACTAATGAGAGTACCACCTCTACCTGCTCTTGCTGGTGGTGGAATATTAGGTTTGATTTGGGCAATGGCTTTTCAAGGTGCAAGTTTTGATGCTGTTTTAGAAGCTATGAATTACGGCTATGTAATGGATAGTGGAGTAGAAATTGTAGACGAACTATTTACTGAAGGTGGTCTACAGGGGATGATGTGGACTATCTCATTAATACTGATCACACTGACTTTTGGCGGTATAATCGAGCACACTAGAATGACTGAAGTTATGTTGGAAAATCTACTAAGTATTGCAAACACGAAAAAGTCTTTAACAATTGTTTCACACTTTACAACTTTACTTTTGATTTTAACCGTCCTATCTCACTATTTGACACACGTGTTAACTTGTAGAACTTATAAACACGCTTTTGAGGAAAAAGGATTGGCAGCTAAAAATGTCACCCGAATATCAGAAGCCTGGGGTACTTTGCCATCATCCTTAATACCATGGGGTCCATGTGGGGCATATGTTTATGGACTTTTCGGCGTGTTCCCAACTGCCTATGCGCCATTTGCTTTCTATATTTTGGCTACAATGGCTATTTCCATGATATTCGCTATCACAGGATTTAAAATGGCACCTTATGAAGAAACTGAGCATGCAGGAAGGTAGTTAGAATATCATAAAATAGTTTGTTTAAGAGAGCTGTCCTAAGGACAGCTCTCTTTTTGGGGATGTGCCCGGCATGGGTATAGGATATAGAGTTAAAGTCCTGAACAGCGGAGGTAGTAGTAGAATGTACTAGTACCATTTATAAACAATTATAAACAAAAACTTCCATATATATAAAGGACTTTTATTATTACTAGAGAAAAGTATATAATAATAAAATAGAATTTAAGAAATTTTATTCAAATTAACTGGAGGGATATTACTGTGAACTTGGATTATTTACAAAGCTTTTCTAACCTCTTTAATGAACACACTGAACTTCGTATGCAGCAAAATTCATCTATTACTATGGCTATGGTAAATGGAAATTTAACTAAAAATGAAAAAAATACTTCTAGTGGCATTTCTTCTAGAATATACAAAAAAGGTGTGTTTGGTTTTGCTTCATCTCCAAATGTAGAACAGACAAGTGTACAAAAAATTATGGATAAAGCTAATCAAAATGCTGATATGTTAGCAAGATTGGAGTCCAAAACAAAAGCATCTATAACTGGGGAAAGTTTTAAAATAGTGAAAGATTTTTCTACAAAAAAAAATAAAGTAGCTAGAAAGGACCTTTTGGATTTCATTAAAGCACTTCACGACTATACGGAAAAGAACTATCCTGATTTAATATCAGATACTTTTGTAATCAGTAATTTAGACATGGAAAAGAATTTACTCACTTCATTTGGAGCTTCTGGCTATACCATGATTCCAAGATCGTTATTAATTATAAACTTTTCCATAGAAAAAGATGGAGATACATATGATTCTTTTGAAGTTTTTGGTGGACTCGGGCAATATGAAGATCATTTTGGGGACCCTAGTGATTATTTTGACAAAATAGACCAAGTATACAACAAAGTGAAAGAAAAATCAGAAGGTGTTTATCCTGAAGCTGGTTACAAAGATGTGATAATGGACTCAAATTTAGCTGGAATACTAGCTCATGAAGCTATAGGGCATACAACAGAGGCTGATATGGTCAAAAGTGGTTCGGTAGCCAAGGATTTTATAAATGAACAAGTGGCTAGTGAGAAAGTAAATTTGGTTGATTTTGCATATGAATATAATGGTGAAGTATGTCCTATGCCTATTTATATTGATGACGAAGGAACAAAACCTGAAGATGTAGAGATAATTAGAAGAGGAATTTTAAAAAGATTTATGAACAGCAGAGATCTTGCCATAGATATGAACGATGAACCTACTGGAAATGCTCGGGCTTATGCTTTTTCTGATGAGCCATTGGTTAGAATGAGAAATACAGCCATTCTTCCAGGGGAAGACAAGTTAGATGACATGATAGCATCTATTGATGACGGTTATTATTTGGTTAAGCCAAGCAACGGTCAGGCTGATTCAACCAGTGAATTTATGTTTGGTGTTCCAAATGGTTATGAAATAAAAAATGGGAAATTAGGAAGAGCTATAAAAGACACAACTATTTCTGGTGTGGCTTTTGATGTACTGAAAACTGTATCAATGGTCTCTGATGAAATGACTTGGTCTAATGCTGGTATGTGTGGGAAAAAACAGGTGATACCAGTAGGGATGGGTGGACCTGCTATTAAATGTAAAATTAATATAGGAGGGAGATAATTTGGAACTTCTCGATAACTGTTTGCAAAAATTGCAAAATAAAGGTGCTGATAAATCAGAAGTTTATTTAATAAGAGAAATAAAAGAGGAAATGAATATTCATTCAAATGAAATTAAGCTGTTAAGAACTCTGGATGAGTATAATCTAGAAATGACAGCTATAGTTGACAATCGAAAAGATACTATCAAGCTCAGCGAAATTGATGACGAGTCTGTAGAGCAGGCAGCAAAAGAAGTTATAGAGAATGCTAAAAATTCTCAAACAGATGAAGCAAATGATATTGCATCATCACCAGTAAATAAAACCTTTCGGGATTATAAAACTGAAGTGGATTTAGAGTTGATGCATGAAAAATTACAGGATTTTTTGAAAAAAGTAAAAAACAAATATCCAGATGTAATTATCGAAGAAGCTATACTGACTTACCACGATAGAACAGATTATTACGCTAATAGCAACGAGGTTTATTTGTCTTCCGATAGTGATAATTACTCGTTTGTTATTATGTTTTTTGCTAAAAGAGATGAAAAAACTTCTTCCTTTAATTATACATTTACTTGTACTGAAGATTTAGATAGAGATTTATTAGAAATGGGATCGATTAACAATTTATTGAAACAAACGGAAGAACATTTAGAACCTAAAAGTATTGAACATAAAAAAATCATTGGTGATGTAGTGATAACTCCAGATTGTATGAATGAAATGCTGTCATTTGTATTGAATCATTTACAAAATCAGCACTTGATTTCAGGGATATCTTATTTTCAAGATAAACTCGGTGAATTAGTGGTTGATGAACAAATAACTTTGAGAACTGAACCAGATTCAGATAAACTGGCTATAAAAAGATATTTCGGTGATGATGGAATAATTAATAGAAATGACTATATTATCAATCAAGGTGTACTTAATAACTATTTGTTGGATTTATATGGGGCTAATAAAACGGGATATCAGAGAGGTCCGTCTACAGGGTCTAATTTGATAATGAGTAATGGAGAACGTGATTATAAAGAACTGGTTAGATCCATTGACAAAGGAATAATATTATCCAGATTTTCTGGTGGTCATCCTGCCCCAAACGGCGATTTTTCAGGTGTTGCAAAAAACAGCTATTATATTGAAGACGGTGAAGTCAAATATCCGATAAAAGAGACTATGATATCAGGTAACTTGTTTGAAATGTTGAAAAATATCAAAGGAATTTCTAGTGAAAGAATAAATAATGGTGAATCATTACTGCCATACGTACAATTTGGGAATATGACTATCTCTTCCAAATAAATTATATAGATTATATTGCGAACTTTATGTAATCGCTTGAAGCAGTCGAACTAGAGCCTATGAGTTACATACTAAAGTTGTAAGATCTACATGTAACTGGGGCTCTAGCTTGACTGCTTATTTGTGTTATTTACACATTATCAATAAAACTGAATCACATTATTTTAAATCTTGGCTAATTTGAGGTTGAATTTTTTTACTATCAATAATAGAAAATAATAGCGCCTAAATCTCAACTTTAGTCAATATGATTAGAGGTATCATCATTGATATAGTAATGGTATAAAACTTTTAAGATCGCTGCAATTGGTACGGATATTATGAACCCAATTACTCCGTAAATAGCACCGCCAATGGAAATTGCTATAATGATAGAGAAAGGTGTTAGGTCAACGGCTCTTCCAAGTAAAACAGGGTAGATGATAAAAGCGTCTAAACTTTGAATAATAATATAAAGTATAGCTACTATGATTGCTGTTTCTAATGAATAAGAAAGGGCTATTAGAACTGCTGGGATAGATGCAATAAAAGGACCAATGTATACTATTATGTTTAATATGGCTGCAATTATAGCTAAAATAAAATGAAAACGTATACCTATAAAAAATAGTCCTATACCAGTGATGATTCCTACTAAAGTACATCTAATCAAATTACCTCTTAAAAATTGTCCTACCTTTAAATCAATCACTTCTAAAATTTGGACTGCATTTTGTTGATATCTTTTAGGTACTATGGAAATCATTCCATTTTTTAACTGTTTTAAATCTTTTAACATGTAAAATACTAAGAAAAAGAGTAATAATACTTCAAAGAAAGTTGTGACTAATCTTACTATACCTTGGAATAAATGCCTTGAGGCTTCTTCTAATGCAGGTAATAAAGCTCCATTTCCATGGATGCCATTTTCTAGTGGATATTCTTCCATGAAATATTGAAATTCTTCTAAGTATCCTTCTGCTTCAATGTATTCAAACAGCCAAGGGACATAATTGGCAAGCTCCATAATTTCACTGTAGAAACGTGGAATGGTGAAATAAAATAACCCTATAATGATAAGGATTAGACTGGAAAAAGTTATTACAGAAGCGCTAGTTCGAGATAGCTTAATTGTCTCCAACCAATCAGTGACCGGCGTTATTGCGTATACTATTAATACACTTATTAAAAATAGTGAAATTACCCACATTACCTGGTTAACAAACCAAAAAAACATAATAATTCCAGTGATAGTACCAATTATTTTTAATGATAGCAGCCAATATTCTCGAAAATTTTTTTCCATAGCTATATCCTCCGATTATAGTTTATAATTAGGCGCTGTTATATTCTATTGTTGATAGCAATTAAGTCTAACAGCGCCAAAATATAAAACCTTGTATTAGTAGTGGTCATATATAATAATTCTATAAATATATAATTTCCCCTTGTTAACATTCAAATATTTATCAATGAGAAATTTGACGTATAAATTAAGTATTGCTAATGATTTGGAAATATTAGCTAGTCATTTGATATGATAAGCTGTCAAGCTTTTAAAGTTGTTATATTTAATTTGTATCAACTTTGACTAGATGGGGATTTTACTGTAAAGTTATTAAATATGTTAACATAAATTTTGCAGCAAAAGGAGGAATAATTGTGAACAGAAACATAACATTAGTGTTGACAATGATATTATTGAGTTCGGTGTTGGTATTTTCAGCTTGTGATGATGGTAATGGTGGAGGAAACGGTGAAGATGTAGGCGAAGGTGAAGAATCAATTGCTGAACAATTAGATTATGAACTTGTTGGAATAGAATCAGGTGCTAGTATTATGGATTTAACAGAAGAAGTTATTGATGAATACGATTTGGACTATGATTTGATTGATAGTTCTGAAGCTGCGATGATGGCAGAACTAGACACTGTTTATGGAAACCAAGAACCCATTGTAGTTACTCTTTGGGACCCTCATTGGGCTTTTGCAGAGTATGATTTGAAATACTTAGATGATCCGCAAGAAGTCTTCGGTGAAGGCGAAGATATCATATTTATCACTAGAGAGAATTTTGAAGATGATTTTGAAGAAGTACTGGGCTGGATGAATGATTGGAAAATGGATGATGATAGTCTGGGACCATTAATGGCAACAATAGAAGACAAAGAAGATCCTGTAGAAGGTGCTCAAGCTTGGATAGATGAAAACCAAGACCTCATTGATGAATGGATTACTGACGATGAAGAAGTAGACGGTGAAGGTGAAACGATAGAAATAGGATATAATCAATGGGCTGAAAATGTAGCTGTGTCTAATATGTGGAAATTGTTATTGGAAGAATATAATTACGAAGTAGAACTTGTTGATACGGAAAAAGCTATTTTATATAGTGGTGTTGCTGATGGAGAACTTGATATTGGTATGGAGGTTTGGATTCCGTACACAGATGCACAATATATTGATGAATATGGAGATGAATTCAATAAGCAAGATACTTGGTATGAAGGAGCAGAATTGGGATTAGTTGTACCAACTTATATGGATGATGTAGAAAGTATTGAAGATTTACAATAAAAAGTATAGCGTTGTTATGTTTATCAACAGTGAATTATGCTTTAGCAAGGTTAAAGTATAAGAAATAACAGCCCTGATCAGGGCTGTTATTTTATTCTTCTTTGATTAGATTCTTGTTTATTAAGATTTTTCGATGAACATTTGATGC
>CAZKUS010000007.1:18826-21339 GCA_964556025.1 uncultured Clostridia bacterium
TAAATGTTAGAATTGTCCAGATTTTGCGACTATAATCATAATAACCTTTTTTGTGTAAGTTTAGTAATTTCAATATTTCTTTTTTGTTAAACAGATAATCTGTAGCGCTTTCGTTAATAATTTGTTTAGCCCAATCGTACATCCTACCTCTTAACCATTGTCTAATAGGTACTGGAAACCCTAGTTTTTTCCGATTAATTATCGATTCAGGTATTTCGTCCTGTACTGCACGTCTCAAAATATATTTTGTTGTGCTAGGTGTTATTTTTAAGTTTGTTTGTATTTTTTTAGCTACCTGAAAAACACCTTTATCTAAAAAAGGGACTCTTAGTTCCAGACTATTTGCCATAGTCATTCTATCTGCTTTAACTAGAATGTCCCCGGGGAGCCAAGTATTTAAATCAATGTACTGCATTTTTTCAATATCGTGTAACAATACAGCCTCTTTATAAAATTGACTAGTTATATCAGCATGAGTAAGGTTCGGGTAGTATTTTTTATAAATCTTCTTTTTTTCATCTTCGCGAAAAATTCGGGCATTTCCGTAATATCTATTTTCTATAGTTTGAGTACCTCTGAATAAGAAATCCTTTCCTTTGACAATTTCTGGCACTAAATTAGAAAATTTGTTTAACATAGATTTAATTGAAACAGGTAATTGGCTTACTAAATTCAGATCAAGGGGTTCCCTGTAGATATTATAACCTCCAAACAGTTCATCGGCACCTTCACCAGATAAAACTACTTTTACATGTTTGGAAGCTTCCTGACTCACGTAAAACAATGGTATGGCCGCAGGATCTGCTATAGGATCATCCATAAACCAAATTATGTTGTGAAGATCCTGAATCACCTGTTCTGCTGTAACAAGTTTGGTGAAGTGAGCTACATTTAATTGTTCGGCAGTGCTTTGGGCATATTCTGCTTCGTTGTAAGCTTGTTCTTTGAAACCGATACTGAAAGTTTTAATATCTGGATTGATTTTCTTTGCAAATGCAACAATACTGGTTGAATCTATACCACTTGATAAAAAAGCACCTACAGGGACATCACTTTTCATGTGCAACTTGATTGACTCTTGTAGTGCATGCTTTATTTCTCGACAGTAACTATCTGTTTTGTCAAATTTTGACTGGATAGGATTTAATGTTGGTTTGTAATAGTTTGTTTGAGATAACCTTCCATGTTCAGTTTGAGTTGATTTTGATACTTTTAAGCAAAAATAATGACCTTTTGGTATCTTTTTAATATTTGTGTGCATTGTTTCTGGTTCGGGAGGATATTGGAAAGTAAGATAGTGATGTAAAGACTTCAAGTTAATGGTTGTATCTGTAAATGGAAGTAGTGCTTTTTGTTCTGAAGCAAATAGTAAATAATTGGCAGTTTCCGAGTAATACAATGGTTTAATACCAAAAGGATCTCTTGCACCGAATAGCTCTTTTTTGTGATTATCAATTATTACAAATGAGAACATCCCGCGTAACTTATTTATTAATTCATAACCTATTTCATGATAGAGGGCTAAAATGACTTCTGTGTCTGAATCAGTTTTTAACTTAGAACGCTTTAAACTGTTTTTTAATTCCAAATAATTGTAGACTTCACCATTAAAAACAATCCAATATCTATTATTGCAAAAAGAAAGTGGCTGATCTCCTCGGTTTAGATCAATTATACTTAATCTTTTAAATGCCATTGAGAACCAATCATTACTAAAATAACCGTAGTTATCAGGTCCTCTGTGGGCTAATAGTTCAGCAGATTCGCCTATTTTATTATCTGGAATATTTGTTTCTTTAGTTTTAGAGACAAAACATAGAAAACCACACATATTTATCAATCCTTTAAGAAATTGGCTCAATACAAATTGAGTTCTGGTAGCAATAACAAAATATTTTATTGCTGCCAACAACAGAATATAACAGCGCCAAAAAAATTAGTAAAAAATTCATTGTTGTATTACTTATAATACGTTCACTGTTAAGATTTTGTTAATAGTCCGTTTCGATAAAAACAAATTATGAAATTAAATTAACCATCTGTTTAAAGTGTTTTTGATAGTTTTTTTTGATTTTACTGATATTATTGGCAATATTCAACTTTAATTGACTGAAAATTTCTTAAAAAATACTGTTATATAACGCTCCTGTATTTTCCGAATTTACTTTGTATGTTAAAATTAACTAAATAATTAAAACAGTAGTTATTATTTGGTCTAAACTTGCTATATCAATAAATAATAGAAGTTAGGTGATAATTTAAATGAGTTCTGATAAAAACTTAGAGGATAAGTTATTTTTAGTCGCAATACCGCGCGGAGAATTATTATCAGTTGCTAGTTCAATTCAATCTAAACTGAATGAGTTATACGATATTTATAACTCAAAGTTGCCACCATTACATGTTACTATCGATCATTTGACGGTTCCCGATACAGATGACTATAATAGGGCTGTGCAGATAATAACAGAAGTTTGTGACAAAAGAGCCCCCTTTGATTTAACGGTAAAAGG
>CAZKUS010000008.1:0-19114 GCA_964556025.1 uncultured Clostridia bacterium
TATTTGAGAGTTTTAGATGTATCAAAACAAGCATTTAGAGTGAAATTGAAGTTTTTAATACTATCAACAACAAAATATAACAGAGTCTAGATTCCAAGTGACTGGTGTGAAATTGTTAACTTTACCTGTTGTTAATTATATCTTTAAATAAATGTGATGAAAAAATGGAAATATAAATAAATCTAAGTTACACTATAAATATAAACTATAGCATAAACTATAATACGGAGGTGTTGTATGGATTTTCGCCAACTAGAAGTGTTCACCACTATCGTAAAGGAAGGGAATTTTTCTAGAGCTGCTAAACGGATGTATTTAACACAGCCTACTGTCAGTGCACATATGGAATCTTTAGAGAGAGAATGTGGGATGAAGTTGTTTGAACGAAGAAACCGGCAGGCGGTATTGACTGAAGCAGGTCAAAATTTCTATCCTTATGCTGTAGATTTGCTGGATATGAAGGATAAAGCCAGTAATAGTTTTGTAAAGTTCAATCAGAATATAGATGGGAAAATAGCCATAAATGCCAGTCAGACACCGGGGATTTATCTGTTACCGGGATTATTGTCACCATTTCAAAAGAGCTATCCAAAATCCAGTTTTAGAATTGGAATTTCCGATTCTGAAGAAGTTTATGAAAGTATATTCAATTATGAGGCTGACTTGGGCTTTGTAGGATCACTGATAAATCACGATAAAATAATTACTAAATCTTTGATGGAAGATGAACTCGTCTTGGCGGCTGGTTCACCTTGGAAAGAGGATTTGGAATTAAAAGAACAGCAAAATGGAGGTTTGTACCTAGGCGATTTGTTGGACTTTCCGTTTATATTTAGAACAGAAGGCTCGGCCACAAGAAAAGCTGTGGAAAGTGCTTTAGAAGAAAGAGGTAAGACAATATATAATTTGAATACGGTAGGGCAGGTAGATAGCCTGGAGGGTGTGAAAGGGTTTGTCCGTCAAGGATTGGGAGTAGCTTTTATTTCTCGTTTGAGTTTATATAAAGATCAAGGAATTGCAAGTTTTTTTATACAGGATCTGGTTCCAAAACGCAAGTTTTATTTAATCTATAATGGGGACAGAATATTTTCTCCTACCTGTGAGCGCTTTATCGGACATGTACAAGACCCAGGAAATATCAAACAAGCAACCAACAGATAGTGAGGTGATGTTACATTGGGTGAGCATTTCGAGTGTATTAGTGATAGTAGCGATAACGATAAGCCGGGTTTGCGTACATATGAGTTAGATGCCGGAATAGGTGTAAAAAAAGAACAGATAAGTATTATGAGAGAAGAGGTTCTCGGTCAACCTGTGGATGTACTAACATATGATCAGGTTTTAACTTTGAGTAAGAATTGGCTGCAGTTATCTCCAGGTGAAGTGAGAACTAAGTTTATATTTGCACAGAATCCAGAAAAAGTCTTATCATCACAGGAACAACCTGTACTACAAGCGGCTATGTGGGAAGCTGATGTATTGATACCTGATGGAAGTGGTGTGGTCTGGGCTATCAGGAGAAAAGGTCATCAACTTCCTAGAAGGGTAACTGGTATAGATCTACTCCATAAACTTGTGAGTCAAGCAGAACAAATGGGAATTGGAGTTTATTTTTTAGGTGGTAAAGAGAAAGTAGTTAATAAAGCTGTTTCAGAGTTGAGTAAAACTTTTCCCAATTTAGTGATTTCTGGTTTTCATCATGGTTACTTTTCTGAAGAAGATACTGATGAAATATTAGAAAGAATTAATGCCTCAGGGGCCAAGCTGTTGTTTACCGCTTTGGGAAGTCCTAAACAGGAATTATTTCTCACTCGCAATCGGGAACAGCTTAAGCCAAATATTGCCATGGGCATTGGGGGTAGTTTAGATGTGATAGCTGGAGAAGTTAATCGGGCACCTGAACTTTTTCAAAAAACAAAGTTAGAGTGGTTTTATAGATTGATTATAGATCCTAAACGACTTGGTAGATCGATGCAAATTCCCCGTTATATTTTAAAAGTATTTTGGTATGATAGATAGGAAAAAAAATTGTTTTGTAGAAGTACTTAAATTGTATACTTATCTACGTAATTATTTATGAGAGATAATTTATTATTAGGCTATGTCAAAGTTGAATGTAACAGCGATTATTATTAAATAATGAATAGTTATTGCTTACTTATTAAGATAAGAGTTGTAAGATAGATAAGGGTGGTAAAGAGAGAGGGGTGGATTGAAGTGAAATTATATTGGGTAATAGCTATTATTATATTAGTCCCCCTGATGATTTTTGTTCCAGGTGAGATTGTTAATGATACTCATGCCGATGAGGAGTTACCGCGTGATGAGCAAGGTGGTGAACAAGATCTTTCTGAACGTGAATCGAAACAAGGCGAAGAGTATGCACAAGAAGATGACTCTACAAAAGAAGATGAAGAACATTCCGATGAGGAAAAAGTAGAACAAAATGGACAAGATGACAATGGTGATGAAGAACAGGACTATGAAGACAAGCAATCAGAAAAAAGTGATGAAAAACAAGATGAATCCAATGAAGAAAAAGATGAAGAAAATGACGAACAGAACGAGATTACAACAGATGAACCCTCAAATTTTGAAGAAAACAGTGAGGACCCAGGTTGGTTGATATCACGCTGGGACAGTACGGGAGGACCATACAGTGGTGAAATTCTTTCGTTGACTCAAGATCCTCATGAACCGAATCATATGTATGCAGGAACCCCCTATGGTCTGTTCAAAAGCTTTAATAAAGGTGAGAACTGGTACGATCTCGGGGTTACTGAGAGTGAAATCAACGATATAGCAGTAAGTAAAGTTGACTCTGACTTGGTTTATCTGGCTACAAATGAGGGTTTATATTTGTCCAGAGACGGTGGTGCCCAGTGGGATTTTCATCAAGGAGCTATTGAAGGAAGAAAAATTAATTTTGTGACAACTCAACAGGACCCAATTTTTAATGAAACTGCTTTAGTGGGTACTGACGAAGGTGTTTACGTATCGAGGACTAATGGACGCTCTTTTACGCTTACAGGCTTTGAGGAACAGCGAGTTACGGCTGGTAAAATACACGAATCATCGCCAGAACAGCTTTATTTGGCAGTAGAAGATGAAGGTCTAGTAGTGAGTGAAAATAGAGGTAATACTTGGGAAACTATATCTGATGATTTTGTGGGCGAAGTGTTAACTATTTCGTTTAACCCGTCTTTCCCTTATATTAAATATTTAGGTACTACTAATGGGATTTACGCTTCCTATGATAGTGGTATCAATTGGGAGCATGAAGGAGTACTAGGTACTCCTGTTTACGATATTTGGATGGATCCCGAGCTTCCGATTCACATAGTGGCGGCTACTGAAGGTAAAGGTGTAAAAAGAAGTACGAGTGCTGGTGACGAATGGAGTACAGTTTCGGAAGATTTACAAGATGTGGATTTACTCAGCATGATTACGGATATCGATGATAGTTCCAGATTTTACTTTGGGACCGGGGAAAAAGGGATAATTTCCATGGGTATAGAAGATTCGGACTATGCTGTGCTCAATGAGGGGCTCACAAACTATATTCACGATCTTTACGCTTCCAATTTTGATCCGGACTCACTCACTGCAGTGTCCGATGAAAGTGTATACTATACTGAAGATCGAGGGGACAATTGGAGTGAGCTATTAGATGAACGACCTAAAGCAGTGGCAAGTTGGTATAATCCGGAAGATGTTAAAAATGTGGAAGTTGATGCAAATGATGACAAAGATGAAAATGATGCACAAGCTGAGCAAATGTATTTGGCTGTAGATGAAGAATTACTGATAACTAATCCAGGAAGTGGAGAAACTGAAAGTGTTTCCTTAGAACAATTAGAACGTCAAATTTATAATCTGGAAGTACATCCACTTGATAAAGATCAAATTTGGGCTGGAACTGATCAAGGTGTGTATGTCTCTAAAGATAGAGGGGAAAATTGGCAAAAACTTGGGTTAACAGATAGATTTGTTGAATACCTGGATGTAGCCTATGATCCTGATAATGAAGTTACTGTGGCATATGCAGGCGGTTATGACGGGGTATCTAGGTATGTAGAAGTTTATGGTGATAAAGAACTGGAAGATGATAGTCATCCAGCAGTAAATGAAGAAGGTGAACTTGATGAACAGGTGAAGGATTTGTATGGTGAAGTTAATGAATTTAATGCTATTATTAGCAGGGATGATTACGCCTTATCACAATTAGAAGCTGTAGACTTTGACCCGACTCAGGTATGGCTTGGCACTTTAGGAAGAGGTCTATATCACTCGGAGAATGCCGGCGAAGATTTTACAGCGAAAAATGACGGATTGCCCGGTAGTGATGAGGATGATGCTGAACAATATATTCCAACTGTTCACGATCTGGAAGTTTACAGTCAGGATACGGATAGAGTGTTAGCTGGTTTAGAAAGTGGAGTGTATTTTTCTCATAATAGTGGAGAACAGTGGCAAACAGTCAATGATCTTCAAATTAGAGCTGAGAGTTTTTCTGCTCACTTTGGTCCACCGACAGCCATGTATCTGGGTACTGAAGAGGGAGTATACAGGCATGAAGCATACGAGATTCCGTATATGGGTTGGGAAGATGAAGAGCATTACAGTTTAGAGAATCCTGATATTTATCGGTTTCAAGAGGAATTTGAGCTAAAAAATGACAGTGATGAAACTGAAGAAGATGTGGTGTTCATGGCACCAAAAGTGCTTAACCACGGCATTTATCAATTCCAATTCGATTATGATATTGACCCTGAACCTGTTGAAACAATTACTGAAGATAATTTTGAAGCTGAAGATGAAGATGCATATGATGTAGAAGAGTCTTGGTTTGAGATGGGCAATGAACTGTTGGTATTTGAAAAAGATGAGCTGGAACCAGGAGAAACTTGGGAAATTACAGCAGAAAATGAAGTGGTAGTATTTGAAACTTATTACGATGTAGATAATATGGAACCCAAATCTTACGATACTGATAGCCAGTTGTATCAACAGTATACTGCTCCTGATGAAATGTCACCAGCTGATGAAGAGGTGATTAAAGAAAGGGCTGCAGATATAGTGGGAGATGCAGAAGGTCCAATCGACAAAGCCGAGAAAATTTTTGACTGGGTTAAAGATTACCTGGAATACGTACCTCCAGGAAATGTAGGAGCACTGGAAGCGTACAAAACAGGTGAAGGTGTTTGTGCCGACTATTCCGATCTATTCGTGGCGCTAGCCAGGGCGGAAGGAATTCCAGCAAGGCGCTTATCGGGATATTACATATCTGGTCCAGATGAAGGACAATATCACGCTTGGTCAGAGTTTTATCTGGAAGGATATGGTTGGGTCCCAGTTGAGCCTACTTTTGAAGCTTGGTATTCTGACTTCTTTGGTGAATTGCCAGATACCAGTCATATTTTTATGTCGTACGGTATTGTCAGACATGAATTTACTACTGGTATAGATTTTGATGAAAGTTTTTCCATAGAACAAGTTTCACTTGAGGAAATGGGTTTTAGCCAAGAAGATGTATTAGAAACATTAGAAGAAGAGTCATATGATAGTGAGTCTCTTTCAGAAGATGAAGTTGATTCTGAAACTGAAGATGAAAATCAAGATGAAGATTTGAACGAATATGATGAACAAGTGGATGACGAAGATAAACATGAAAATGACGAAGAACAAGAAGACGATGAAGACCATGGAGAGGAAGAAGATGAAGAACAAGAAGACGATGAAGATGAAGAACAAGAAGACGATGAAGATGAAGAGCAAGAAGACGAGTAATAAATACCCTGTCAGTAAATTGGGGGTGATATTTATAAACTGGCGAGCGAGTCCGGTATTGGCTATTTTGTTGTCAGTTAGCTTGGTATTTATTGGAGCTTTCCCTACTTCTTCTGAAGTCGAAGCCGCTGTGGGTGAGGCAAATGACATAAACAGCAGAAATTTTCTAGATTATTATGATTCAATAAATGGAATAGATGGAGAATCGAGTGATAACGAGTTCAAAGCTTCAGAAACTGATGAGAATGGTGATGATAAAGACTTAACTGACGAGGACAAAGAAGGGCATCAAAACGACCAGGAAGAACCACTAGAGGAGATAGTGGAAAAAGATAGAGAAGGTGCTGGTAGTTTAGAAGAATTGAAGGAAATGTATCAAATTGATGAACTTTCGGAACTCGATGACCAAGTGTCAGTTGTTATTACTATTGATTCTGAATCTGAATCCGATATAGCAGTAAGTGGTGATGATTTACTAGAACAAGCTAAACAACAGGGGTTTGATATTACTGTAAACCACAGCTATGATGTAATATTTTCTGGGTATTCCATAGAAGTGGACACTAAAAATCTAGAAGAAGTTTTCCAATTACCTGGAGTAAAAGAAGTCTTTCCTGTCGGGACTGTAGAAACCACGGGTCATACTGTTTATCCCCAAATGGGTGTGGAAGAGAGCTGGGATCTTCAGTCTTTTTCTTCACTTCAAGGAGAGGGAGTTAATGTGGCAGTATTGGATACCGGGGTCGATTTCAATCATCCTGATTTGGGTGATGGTTTTGGCCTCGGTAATAAGGTTGTAGATGGCTATGACTATGTCAACGGACGTAGTGAACCCTTGGATGACGAAGGTCATGGGACACATGTGGCGGGAGTGATTGCCGGTAATGGAGATTTTCAAGGAGTAGCTCCTGAAGCCAATATTTTAGCTTATAAAGTTCTAGATGAACGAGGCGAAGGTTCTACTGATGATATTTTAGCTGCTCTAGATGACATTATCAGTGACCGCCGTCAAAATAATTCCAATGCTGCTGATGTAATCAATATGAGCTTTGGTTCCAGACAGGATTATGTAGGATCATTAATTGCCAATGCTCTGGAATCTGCTGTAGAAGAAGGGATTAGTGTTGTTATGGCAGGTGGTAATGAGGGACCTGGTCAGGGTAGTTTGGATTTCCCAGACTATTTTTCAGAACACAATGATTCTATAATTACAGTGGGCGCTTCTGGAGCCGATGCCATGGAAGTAAATATCTCTGTTTCCGGTATTAGTGGCTTTTTAGATGGTGAACTACTTTTATATTCTCCTGCTCCGGATTTGGACGGTCCCACACAAGTGGAATCGGTGGAAGGTGGAAGCAGTTACAATGATTTTACTGATCAGTCAGGTGAAAGTCTGGTGGATGGGAAAATAGCTATATTACAGAGGGGTGACGGCACATACCGGGAAATGGCCGAAAATGCTGAACGAGCTGGAGCCGAGGCTTTATTGGTCTACAATAATGATACAGGTATGTTTTACGGTTCTCTGGTAGAGCCCGCAAATTATATTCCTACCATCTCATTATCTCGGCAAGCGGGCCGTCAGATTGAAGAGAGACTAGAACAAGGAAATGTTTGGGCCAGCTTGAATAATGATTCAAGGATTGCAGATTTTAGTTCTCGTGGCCCTTCTAGTGAGTATACTGTGAAACCTGATTTAGTGGCACCGGGTAAAAATGTCATGAGCACCTGGATATACAGAGATTATTCCTGGTCTGAAGGAACTAGTGTATCAGCAGCTTTTGTATCAGGAACAATTGCATTGTTACAACAGGATAATCCTGACTGGTCTCCTGCAAGGATTAAATCTGCATTAATGAATTCCGCTGAACCTCTGACTAATTCTGTGGGAAGAACTTATTCTCCCACTACTCAAGGTTCTGGAGAGCTGAGAACTTATGATGCATTGACTTTGGATACTATAGTGAAACCGGGAACCTTAACTTTTGACCCAATTGATTACTTTGGTTATCAGTTCCAAGACGATGAGAATATAGAAATTTACAATGATAGCAACAGCAACAGAAGATACCGAGCCCGCGTCGATTTTCACAATAGTCATCAAGATTTGGTATTGGAACCTGAAGAGAGTAGCTTCACAGTATCTGCAGGTAGCAGTAAAGACTTGGATATCGATTTGATAGCATATACCAATACCCTACCGGCAGGTGAATACGAAGGCTATTTGGAAATAGAGGATGTGACAGGAGGAGAAACGCATCAGATACCTTTTTTAATAGTAATGGAAGAAGAGGAAACTGACCATGATGTGGATCTTGGAGTTTCTCCTTTTGTAGTTAGTGATTATCAAGGTAGCGATATAGACGTAAACGTTTCAGATCCAGTGGACCGTTTGGAGATATCGTTGTATGATGAAAACCGAAACTTAGTGGATACACTTCACAATAGGACAACTCCTCTAGGACCGGGAGAGCACAGCTTTTCTTGGGATGGTGAGGATGGTCATGGAAACCCTGTAGAAGATGGCCGTTATTATTTGGATGTACGTGCTCTTCCCCGCGGTGAGGAGCCGTACCCAGAAGATAATTGGATGTCTAGATCAAGGGAAACTGCTGTAGATAGAAGTCCTCCGGAAATACAATTAGCAGGTGATGAATTTCAAGATGTATTTGCTAGTAGTGGTGAAAGTACTGTGCACGTAGACACTGCCAGCTATACTTTAGAGGGAAATATTAACGATCTTTCTTTGGATATTGATTCGCGCGGAGTGGATTTGACCATTGCAGGTGAAAGAGTTAGTGTTGATGAGGATGGGTCATTTCAGCACGATTTAGACTTGGGAGAAGATGTGGAAGAAGTGATGGTTGTAGCTGAAGATTGGGCAGGTAATAGTACTTCTGTCGAATTGGATTTGGTATATGAACGAGAAGGAGTAGCTCTCAAACTACATGAAAGAACCTTGAACCTGGACCATCCTCCTGTAGTTGAAAATGGTCGTGTGCTTGTTCCTATAGATAATGTGGTGGCTTCTTTGATGGGAGGAAGTGTGGACTACTTAGCTGATGAACAGGAAGACACTGACTATGTGGAAGTTTCAAGAGCAGGTAATACTCTGGAATTATATCACGGAGAAACTACCGCTTATCAAGATGAAGAATCCATAGAGTTGAATATTTCGCCTAGGATTGTGCAGGATAGTATGTTGGTACCTATTCGTGAAATTGCAGAACCATTGGGTATAGATGTAGAATGGGATGAACAAGAACAAGTAGTTCATCTTGAAGATGCTGCTACAGAAACCAGTTATCGCCATCATATTAGTGGTGGTCGAACTAATATTTCTGATGTGGATATTCCCATGAATGTTATTTCTGGTAGAAGATTTATGTTGGGAAGGTTCTTTCAAGATACTTTTGGTATGGATATAAATCCCGCCCAAAATGGGCTTTATTTTACTCCTACAGTTGACACTTTTATGGAATTGCGTGATTCTTTAGTTGATGAAGTGGAATAAGTTAAAAAAGTCCCGATTCCTCATTACAGGAATTGGGACTTTTTTTAGGCTTGTTAAAGTTGAATGTTGATAGCTAAACTTTTCCATTGAACTAATTTTGTGATCAGGAAGCTTTAAATTTACTGTTTGGGAGTTTTAGATGTACCAACTCGAAACATTGGATGTGAAATGGAAAAGTTCAGCTAGCAACAACATATAACAGCGCCTTTATAAAAAAGTTATTAGAAGCTCTTGAATTCGTCTTTAGCTGCACCGCAGATAGGACAATAGTCTGGAATTTCTTCTGTAGTGGTATATCCACAAATGCCACAGATACTTACTTTCTCAATCTCGATATCTTTTCCATTACTGACAGCATCAATAGCTCTTTGAAATAGCTCTGAATGAGCTTTTTCTGCTTCAAGAGCCCATTTAAAGCTTTTGATAGCTTCTTTCTCACTCTGCATTTCGGCTACTTTCATGTATGCAGGATACATTTCTTGAATCTCAAAGTCTTCACCAGCTTTTGCGCCTTCAAGATTTTCCTTAGTTTCACCTAGGCCAAATCCTGCCATGGAAGCTACCAGAAAATCACCTTTTACATCGCCAAGTACTTCAAAATGATTTCCGGCATGAACTTCCTCTGCATAAGCAATGCCGTAGAACAGTCTAGCTACATTGGGATAACCTTCTTCTTCAGCTTTGTTTCCCCATACCTTGTAACGCTGATAGGCTTGGCTTTCGCCTCCGTAAGCTGATCTTACCTTGTCGGCAGTAATGTTATTTTCCATAGTAAATCCCTCCTAAATTTTATCTTTTATCACAGGATATTTTATCTAACTATTAACAAACAGAATGTAATAGCAACAATTAACAAGTAACAATATCCTGTAAAAAAAGCCAATAAGTTATCATCAAAACAATTAAATATAACTAATTTACTGGAACTAAAATGTAAACTTCATAGTTACATTCGGCAATAGTTACTATTTTTAACCATTCCACTATAAAATATTATACAATAGCTGGAATATTTATTGCAAGTTAAACTTATTGCAAGTTAAACTTGATATTAACTTTATATTAAGTTAATAACCGATAGTCAGGCTTAACAGTAATGGTGTGACAAATATCTCCACAACTGCTGCCATCGCAAGTAGGGATATTATTCCAGGGAGGAGTTTGATACCCTGATTGTAATTATTTTTTATACTCGCCCACCTGTTAAAATTAGGTGGTGGGAATATCAATTGAAAACCGATTTTAAGACCCAAGCCCCCGGCAATTAATATTGCAGGAATTTCAAATATACCATGTGGTACTATCCCAAATAGGTATAATAAAAAAGGGTTTTCACCTTGTAAGGAAACTAAAGGAGCTAATACACCTAAAGCCCCACCGTTCATAGCTAGAGCGAAAAAAGTGGGTATTGCTACTATTATGCCGAGCAGCATCATGACCATGGCTGCCATAAAATTGTTCCAAAATAACATTAGTGTTCCTACCAAGGGATTGGTTGAGAATATTTGTTCCCCAATTTGTTCTATTTCATCAAAATAGCCGTAAAAGAGTTGTTCGACTTCAGCGGGGTTCAAAAAGGTTAGTATTCCGAAGAGTAGTGAACTGCCAAAAAATATTACTGTAGCTCTGAATATCCAAGAACTATTGATTTTGACATCTTTTATAGTGCTGTCCACTATATTTTTCCACATATTGCTGCCTCCTAATCAAAAATCATATTATAAATAATAAGAAAAAAGTTGCGTAATTTGAATATATATTTAGCTACTGATATAATAATATACACATGGAAAAAAGTAAAGGAATTGTCGGATGGGTGCCTGTAAAAGGATAATAGGGAATCGGGTGTAAGTCCCGAACGGTCCCGCCACTGTAACCATGAGCCTCCCCCAGACCAAGCAAAGGTCATAAACCACTCGGTATTAGCCGGGGAAGGTAGGGAGAGGGCGATGATTGGAAGTCAGGAAACCTGCCCAGTCCGGAATTGCCAGTTACCTTCGGTAGAAAGGGGATGGTACGCTATGATGCATCGTTATATGTATGTATGACGCTGTCCCATGATTTACTGTAGGGGCAGTTTTCTTGTTTTTAAGCGCTGTTATATTCAACTTTAATACAGCCTATTTGTGACTTTTTAAACTGGAGGGATAAGTGTGTTAAACCATAAAATTGGTAATTTGAATTTGATCAAGATACTGTTAGTGTTAGCTGTTTTAATGTCTACAAGTATTTTTTTAGCAGGATGCACTGATGGAGAAACAGTAGAAGAGGACGGTAGTGAAAATGGAATTATAGTAACTGATCAAGCTCAAAATGAGGTGAAATTTGACTCTCATCCTGAGACAGTAGTGACTTTGATGCCTCATTTAACAGAGACTCTCTATGCATTGGATATGGAAGATAAGATTGTCGGAGTTTCAGATTTTTGTAATTATCCGGAAGAAGTAATGGATAAATCTCAAGTAGGGGATGCTTTTGATTTGAATGTGGAAAAAATAGCTTCATTAGAACCCGATGTACTCCTCATGGGTGAAGGAGAAATGATGGGAGATATGATAGAACAGTTTGAAGAAATGGACATAGAAACTTTAGTTTTTGATCCCAAAACCCTAGATGAGATCGAGGAGATGTATGTGACAATAGGTGAACTTTTTGATGATATAGAAGCTGCTGAAAGTTTGGCTGCAGAACTACAGGAAGATAGAGAAAAGCTAGAAAAGAGTATTGATGAATTAGATGAACATCCTACGGGAGTAATGCTGTTAGAACCTGAATCTCTATTCACAGTTGGTGCTGATGAGTTTATGACTGAAGTGATAGAACTTACTGGCATTGACAATATTGCTGCAGAAGAGAGTGGGTATTATGAGATTAGCCAGGAAATTCTCCTGGAAGAAGACCCGGATCTGATTATTACCACTTATCATGATTTAGAAGATATAGAACAGATGGGTGCTCTTAGTGAACTCACTGCTGTTCAGGAAGGTGATGTTTATCAAGCTCATGAAGATAAATTTAGCAGACCTGGCCCTAGAATTATAGACGGTGCTAGGGAAGTGATGCAAGATATCCATGAGTAGTTTTCATCTGGAAGGCGGGATGTATCATGGGAAAGAATAAGATAGTTAGTTTTTTTGGATTGTTAATACTCGCTCTATTATTGACATTCGGTATAGTTACAGGTATCGGTGTGGCAGAGATTTCTTTTATCGATACTTATAGAATATTGGCATCCCGTCTGCCTGGATTTTCTCAATTGATAGAGCAGGATTGGTCTCAAGGTCATGAGAATATTGTGTGGAATTTGCGTCTACCTCGTACTATCCTAAGTTTGATGGTAGGTGCCGCATTATCTTTGGCAGGAACCACGTATCAAGGGCTATTGCGAAATCCATTGGCTGATCCTTTTACTATAGGTGTATCTAGCGGTGCTGCAGTAGGAGCGAGTTTTTATCTGTTGATACAAGAACAGGAGTTAATTGCTGGTCTTTTATCTTCTGTTCCTCAAATGCTTGGTCTTCCAGGTTTCAGTTTTATAGGAGGGATGTTAGCACTGTTGGTAGTTTACTCTTTAGCCAGAGTGGGCGGCAGAGTTCCGCCAGTAACCTTGTTATTAGCCGGTGTGGTTGTTAGTTCATTTTTGTCAGCTGTAATTTCCTTGATAATGATTATTTCTGGAGAAAGTATGCAGGGTATCTTTTTTTGGATATCCGGAGGTTTTAACCTGGCTGGTTGGGATCAGGTAGTGATTTTACTGCCTTATCTATTGGCTGCTAGTGTATTGATCTATTTTTTCGCTAGAGACTTAAACATTATCCTGTTAGGAGAAGAATCAGCTACTTACTTGGGGATACCTGTAGAACAGGTAAAGACAGTGCTATTAGTGACAGCTTCACTAATTACGGCAGCTAGTGTGTCAGTTAGTGGGATGATAGGCTTTGTGGGATTGATCGTCCCCCATGCAGCAAGGTTGATACTCGGTCCTGATCACAGGTTGCTGCTTCCGGGTGCGCTGTTGTTGGGGAGCGTCGCCCTAGCTTGGATGGATGTGTTTGCCAGAAGCATGCTGAGTCCTGCCGAGATTCCGGTGGGTATAGTGACGGCTTTTGTAGGTGCACCGTTTTTCTTGATATTGCTCAGACAAAAGCGGCAGGAATTCTATTTTTAAATAGGCTTTGTGATATTCTGTTTTTGATAGCAATAATATTTCAATTTCACTCTGAATGTTTGTTTTGATACATCTGAAACTCTCCAACAGTCGAATTAGCGTTTCCTGATCTGTTGCTCATCTATGAGCAATATCAGAAAAAAGAGGTGAGCTCATGTCTGTTACTATTCAAGTAAAAGCTTTGTCCTTTAGTTATTCATCTACACAGGTATTGTCCGGTGTTAATTTTCAAGTTGGTGCTGGCGATTTCATTGGTGTAGTGGGTCCTAATGGATCGGGGAAAAGCACTTTACTTAAAAATTTAACATCATATCTGACTCCTGAACAGGGAGCGGTGTATTTGGATAATAAGGAATTAATGGATTACAATATTAGAGCATTGTCGCGCAAGCAGGGAGTGGTTTCCCAGGAAAATCATGTGAATTTTAATTTTACTGTGTACGAACTGGTATCCATGGGAAGAGCGCCTTATATGAACAGATTTTCCCGTATGACTGCTGCAGATAGGGAAATAGTGAAACTTTCCATGGAGGATACTAACTGCTGGTATCTGCGAGACCGGCAGTTATTTCAATTATCGGGTGGAGAAAAGCAGCGGGTGATTTTGGCCAGAGCTTTAGCTCAAACTCCAGAACTACTGCTTTTGGATGAGCCCACTACATTTTTGGACCTAGGATATCAAAAAGAACTTATGGACTTGTTGGCTCGTTTAAATAGAGAAAGGAATCTGACAGTGATTATGGTACTCCATGACTTGAATTTAGCTGCAGAATACTGTCAGGAACTCATCTTGATGAAAGAGGGACAAATAGTTGATATAGGTACACCTGATCAGGTGCTGGTTGAATCTTCATTGGAAAAAGTATATCGCACTAAATTGACGGTAACTGATAATCCGGTAACTCATTCTCCCATGGTAGCTTTGGGGACCGGTGTTGAAAGCAATGATGATAAAAAAATGGAGAGTCCTCTGTCAGGGATTTTTGTACATGTTATCAGTGGGGGAGGAGTAGGAGAACAGCTGTTGACAGATCTGTATTTATGGGATTGTCAGGTGAATCTTGGTGTAGTTAATTTGGGGGACTCGGATCACAAAAAAGCGATAGATTTGGGTTTTAATTCTGTGGTTTGTGAACCTTTCGCCCCCATTGATGAACAAAGTTATCAGCGTGCTAAAGAGAAAATACCAGAAGTGTCTGCAGTTATTTTGGGTCCTGTACCTTTTGGTCACGGAAATCTAAAAAATTTGGACTTGATTAAGTATGCCTTAGAATTGGGGAAACCTGTGGCTTATTATAAACTGCGGCCTGACAATCCCAGTGATTATACAGAAGGTAAAGCCACTCGTATTTTGTTGGAAATGGCGAGTAACAAGTCACAACTAGCAATTATAGATAATAGCTCCCAATTGTATCAATGGTTGAAGTTGTTATAGTCTGTTATCAACATTCAACCATTGATACAGCCTTTGAATTTAACTTAAATACATGAAACTATTTAAATAAACATCCTTGCCAGTAAAGGCTGATAGGCCTCTGCTTCTGATTGTTCCCCCGTGAATGCTGTTAGCAGTTGTAGTGATACACTGCTTCCCGGCTGGAGCATTTGGTTGGAGCTCACCATTATTACATTTCCGTACATAGTACCACCGTCCAATAGTGTGATCATATGTCCCGGTGCTAGCATGGCAGCTGCGTAATCGCTGGCAGTAATTGTGGCGAAATCTCTAGTAATAAATTCTTTGGGATATTTCCTGGGAAATACTAAAGTTTTGCTATTGGTAGTATTAAACTCACCTTCATCTTCTCGTAATGACAGTGAGATCAACTGTCCAAACTGCAACCTAGAGATGGTAGTACCTTTGTTTTTTACCTGTAAACGGGTGTATAATAGGTTGCTTCCCGGTAAAGTCAAGTACTGGACTAGTAGATTTATATTTCTCTTTAATTTGTATTCCAGACTAATCCCCCGGAACTTTTGACCAAAAACTTTTTCTTTGGCAGAGAAAATTCCTGGTACTTGATAGTTCAGCAGATGTTTTCCTGGGAAAGGTTCTTCCATGTTATGGATAAAAGGTGTAATACCACCTTGAAAAGGATAGAACCAGGAAAAGTTTTTAACTTCGGGATAAGAACTGTCTAATAAATTGTCTCTACCGCTATATTCTTGCTCTGATAAACTGGTCAGAGAACCGGAAAATTCTGGTCTGATTATCGCAGACAAAGAATTATTGGATATCTGAATAGGATCTAAATCGTGTGCTAAAGCGTCTCTATCTATCCAATCACCCATATTTATGCTTACCTTACGGCGGTGATCTCCAGTTCTGATAACTGGTAAATTGAACTTTTGTTTATTGTCACCTCTGACCTCTAATGAATATTGGGTGATCCTATTATCCGGTAGTTCTAAACTGATTTTTTCAGAACTTCGTTCTTTTCGTGGTGTTAAATTCAATGTACCCTGTTTGATGGTGTAGTTATTGTCTAAGATGTGGTAACTTCCTTTAAACGGTTTATTTCTTCTAGTAACCAAGTTAAATTCTGTAGATTTGGCTGTTAATCCCACAGTTTGGACATCGGGCTGTAATTGTATAGCCCCCGACTGGGCCCTTCTATCATCGGATAGCGGTTCCTGAATCTTTTTACGGAAAAAGTTGAATTTTACTGGCGGCAGTTCAGTGACTTCCCCGGGATGTAACTTGTGATGTAAATTAATAACAGGAAACAAATTGTTTCCCAAATCAATTTCTGCAGCTTCCGGGAATTCACAGTTCACATCTCGTTCCGGAAAACTAATGGTGAAATTTGGTTCACTGAAATTTTCGGCTGCTTTGGGAAAATCATAGCGGTAAACTGGAAAACTCCCAGGTAAAATATCTTCTATAAGTGGTCCCGATTTTAGTGGAGCATATAGCTTCATATCCGGCTTCAAGGGTACTTCTGATCTAAATCTGGTTTCTAGGGTTTGGACGCTCCCACTGGCATTATTCAGCTTACCAGTTACTGTTAAACTACCTTCTGGTGATAGTAGTAAAATTGTAGCTACTGACAGCCCTGGATATTTCTCAGATGAAAAACTGATCTGGATGGAATTGTGACTTACAACTAAATTTGGCTGCTGATGATTGAATTCATGTGGTTCGAAAGGTGGCCCTGGAATTATCGGATTTCCTTCTACAAGTTTGCCTCCTAATTTACATTCTTTGTCTTTTATCAATGGCTTGTCATATAGGGCAAAACTGCCAGATTTTTTGTCAACTTCTAAAATATAGTGCTTTGATTCGATTCTAGCTTGTGCTGATAGATAATATCCATATGTTCTACCTGTAGATAGTGGTTCATAATCACTGACTTTACCACCAAAGTCTGTGAGCTTATTTGGTACAGGTTCTGAACTCAATTGTGGTATGGCTGCATCCGTGAATACAGGTATATGGAGAGAATGTTGTCTTTTTTCCATTGGCCTGGGTGAAGCCATGGAGCCTTCACAATTACCTTTGACTGTAATTGTACCAAGTCCAGGGAAAATACCTGTTACTTTTAATGGTATTGAACGCTGTTCGTTTCCCGATAATATCACACTAAACACTAAAGGGTTGTCTTTACACTTGATATCTTGCCATCTCCATTGCTCACATTCGCTAACTTCTTCATTGCCGGAATTTCCTGCTTTATGTAAGCGTTCACGTCTGCTTAACTTATTTCTGCTAATTGCTTTGGAATGTTTGATATTCGGTTTTACATGTCTGTTTGTATTGATTTGACAGTAAACTTCCAAAGTTTTATTGGTATTATTGCCAAATTTGAGGTATACTGTATCTTCGTCAGTAGTACACAGATTGGGGATAGGTTCTGATTCAAAATCCATGCTGTAAGGAGATGTTACTTTTCTGCTGTTTGATAGCTGAAAAGAATTTCCGCCATTAATAGCTTTAATATCTGTGATCTGTTTTAGTACGAGAGTTCCTGGCTGATAATTTTTTCTTGTCAGTTTTTCAGGTAGTGTAATAATAGCTCTTTGACGTTCATTAATCTTATGATCGTTTTGATGGAATATTGGGGAGAAGTTGTGAGTCATTTGAAACAAATCATCTGTTGCTTCACTGCCAGGACTTGTATTAGAGGTATCGGTTTCTGCAGAACAACTTTCAATAACTGTGGTAGAAGTTATGTAGTCGTTGGAACTGTCTTTGATACCGGAACTATGTAAGGAATCTAATTTTTTATTTTTATATTGAGGGAGTTCACCGTATTTAGTAGATGTTTTGTGAGACTCTGGTACCACAACTGCTTGGTCTGTCTGAAATTGCTTCAGAGTCAGTCCAGCAATGATTTTTTCTGGGTCACCTGCAGGAATGCGTAGATCAGAACTGCTCTGTATCTCTGGTGTGGAAAAAGATGCTACTCCCTTGGATAAGCGATCTATAGTGGCTTCCCACATGATATCTCCCGATTTGAATTTATAAGTTATCAGTTCATTGTTATCACCTGGAGTAAAATCTTCTTGAAATGGTGGACTGGAGATTATTGCTGACTGCCAATAGTATTTTTTAAAATACGGTTTTAAGGGTGGAAAATTTAAAAGTAGTGGTAAGTAATTTTCCAGTCTGGTAGAGTTACCATCCTTAATCCAAACAAACCCTAGTTCTTTGTACAATGGGAGAGCCCTGCAATTACCGCTCCATGTGTGTAAATCTACCCTGGGACAACCTATTGCCGCGGTTTCATGAATGGCCTTTTCCAATAGAGCTCTGCCCACACCTTGCCTGAAGTACTGGGGACGGACATTGAGCAAGGCGATGTATCCCACACCTTTTTCACTGGGGTGTGGAGTATAGTCTAAGAAACCAGCTACTTCATCATTAGATTTGCAGACGGCCAACCACAGGAAAGTGCTGTCTTTTTCGCGTAATTTTGTTGACACTTCTGCTATATTTAGTGGAATACCCTGTTGTAAGGACATGGGCCAGTATAGATCGATATCATCCAATATTGTTTTTAATGAGCTGAGATATTTGGGATCATAATTGATAATGCGAAATTCCATACTAATTCCCCCTCATCAATATAAACTTACTTTTTCACTGAGTTTATATTGGCATTTTATTAACTATTACTATATACTTTATTCTAAAGCTAAATTTAAAAAAAGAAAAGGGGTTAACAGGAATACTGGTTCGCGTATTGAAATAGTAGTTTGCACAGTGTTTTCTATTGGCACTGTTATATTCTGTTGTTGATAGCTGAACTCTTAGATTGAACTTTAACACAGCCTTTGATTAATAAGTAGGTAAGGTGACTAGATGGAGGTAAGACATAAAATGGTGATTTGGGATATTATTGGGCAAATACCTGGATTGATTGGTTTATATATATTGGGAGTTGTAGGTTGGAAATTAGGCAAAAAAGTCAAACTCCCGGCACCTCACGTCTTAGGTGGAGTGATTTTGATCGGCAGCATGCGAGTAATCGGTATAGACTTACCTTATCTACCTCAATCTTTGGTTTTGGCTCTACAGATTATGCTGGGTGTTATGGTAGGTGCACGTCTCGATCGAGGAGCCATTGACAATTTGCGAATTATATCACTTCCGGCAGCTATGATTTCTGTCTGGGCAGTAACTATAACTCTGCTGTTTG
>CAZKUS010000009.1:0-18921 GCA_964556025.1 uncultured Clostridia bacterium
ACCCTTCCATCATATCACTTTTATTAACAGCTTTTTCCAATACTTCCCAGGTCTCATCAGATACTTCTACAGGCTGTTCATCTGCATTTTGATTTACTTCAGCAATTTCACTTCCATCTATATGGCGAGACATTTTATTTTCCAATCGCTCTATTTCATCTTTTGCTGATTCTAAAGCCTGATTAGCTTCTTCACGATCGTAAGCCTCTACCATGATATCCACTCGGGTATCCAAGTAAATATCTGTATCACTTTCTTCAATTATTTCATCTTGTTGATTTTGTTCAGATTTTTCTTCACTTCCTTCATTGTTACATCCAATAAATGCCACACCTAAAACAGCCACGAAAATTAAACATGCTATCAGATTAACAGAGTTAAAATTTTTGTATCTGTCACTAATTTTTATCAATATTGTCAACCCCCTTTGCTTAGCCATTGATCAATAATAGATTATCACAGCTAATGATTTAAAACAACTGTTGAATTGCAATTGAGGATTTAAAACAACTGTTGGTTAAAAACCAAAAATAACAGAGAAAGTCCCAACACAATGGCTATAATGAAAGAATCGAAATTTAAGTTCTTAACCGTGAAATTTGCCGGATCTAATTTTAACTTTCTCATAAACTTAATTACTTTAGAAGTTTCATTAGCTCTAAATTGTCGTGTTTTATTTTCATCATTATAAGCCCTTTCCATTACTTTTTCCAAAATCTCATTTCCCTTTTCATCATAGTCAGACACAGGTCTTAATACTGTAGAAGAGGTAGCAGTTTTTCCAGTTTTATCGTAAAAACTGTTTAGCTGCTGATCCAAACTACTAGTTTTGTATGAAAGATTTTTAGCAGTTTCACCGCTATTGGTGTATGCTTGATTAATGCCTTCATCTAGTTCACTAATTTTGCGACATATTTTCACAGAAGTTTTACCAGTAGTTTCATAAAAGTCTTGCACAGACACATCGAAAGCAGTCCCTAACTTTTCTACAATAAACATTATTTTTGTTATAGCATTTTTGTAAACTAAAGCTTCAATACTCAACCACCATGGTGGAGTTACTCTTGACACTTGAAATTTAATATCGGCCACAGTAATTATTCCCGCAATGGCAAAAACTCTCACCACTTTGGTTAAATCATAAGCTGTATAAAAATTTAAATCCATTAATTGTGAAGTAATCACTTCTTGTCCAAAAGGAGATGCACCCATAGTGGGTACAATAATTTGCTCTAATACAAAGTTGGGGAATACACCAATTCCAATAATCAACACTGCAAAAACTGTGATAACAGCTTTAATTACAGGTGCTACTGAAAAATCTGTATTTCTCCATTCTTCAGGTAACTGACCCAAAAACAATCTTCTAAATAATTTAACAAAATAAGAAACTGTCAAAGCGCTAGTTAGTAGAAATATATAATCTGCAACCTCCATGGTAATACCAGGATTCATATAAGCTACATCAGCTAAAGCATGGCCAATGATGGTTTTACTCGAATAACCATTAAAAAATGGAACTCCAGCGATTCCTAAAGCAGCGATTATAAAAGCAACACCCATATAGGGCATTTGCTTAAACATACCTCTCACTCTATCAATATCGAGCAGATGAGTTCTAATAAATATAGCACCAACAATCAAAAACAAGCAAGCTTTAAATAATGCGTGGTTAACAACATGCATCAAACCACCGGCAAAACCAATGGGGCCTTCAGGTCCCAATGCTATGGCAGCACCCAGTCCCAAGATAATAAAACCAATTTGACTGACACTACTATAAGCTAACATTTTTTTGGCACTAGTTTGCAAGAATGCCATTAGAGCACCCAGGAACAGAGTAATTATGCCAATCCAAAATAACACCATACCCCAAATAGCAATGTTTTCTAAAAATAGATCCATATTTTGTCCATCTGCTGGAGCCAAAACAACCATAAATACGCGCCATATTCCGTAAACACCTGTTTTAATAAGTAAACCGGATAAAACCGCACTAGCTGGAGTAGGAGCTACCGGATGGGCTTTAGGTAACCATATATGTAAGGGGACTATACCTGCTTTAATACCGAACCCGAGTAGAAATAGCAGGATGATCACAGGAATATTTACTCCAGAAGCTACTATTTCACCTAACATTGGCGTAATTTCCAGTGTATCGAGGTTAAAGTATAAAATAAATAATCCAAATAAAATACTCAGTCCTCCACCTACACCCAAAAACAGGTACAAATTCCCGGCTCGCATAGCATCTATGTCTTCCTCATGAATAACCAGGACATAACTCGCCAAGCTCATTAATTCAAAAAATAGAAACAATCCAAATAGATCACCAGTAACAAACACCCCTAAAGTAGCTGCATAAGTTACTAGCCAGAAAAAGTAAAATCGATTGCGGTTGTGTTCATGACTGATATATTCAATCGCATATAATGTGGCCAAAAACCAAATCAAAGATATAAGTACTACAAACAGGTAGCTAAATGCATCAATCCGAAAGATTAGACCTATTTCTAAAAACCAATCAATCCTGTACTCCAAAGTCCCTTGTCTAATTACAGGAAACATTCCTACGAGCATTGCTAATGGTACTGCAGTTATAATAACAACATACAAATTTCTAATCCGTTCTGATAAAGTCCCACACACTAGTATTCCTAGAGACCCCAACAAGGGGACAAAAACCATTATCATGGGCAATATTGAATTGATTTCAGATTGGTCGGATATAATATCCGTCATGATATATACATCCCCTTTCAAAATTTTGAACAATTATCCTTTACAATTACATTAAAAACTCTACTGCAGGTTCAACAATCCCCAAAGGAAGTGCGGGGAATAAACCGATTAAAACTATCATAAAACCTAATACTCCAATAGGAAGTACCATTTGCCACGGCATTTTTTCACAAACTACACCCTTGATTGTCGCTTGACTCATATCACCAAAAAATCCATTTACCACAATAGGAAGATAATATACTCCATTTAGTAGACTACTTATTAAAATCACTATTACAAGTATCGGTTGTCCAGCATCTAACGCTCCTAATGCTAAGTACCATTTACTGATAAATCCATTAGTACCAGGAATTCCAATCATAGCTAAAGCTCCTAAGGTAAAACACAGCATTATCAATGGAAAGCGTAATCCTATTCCATGCATATCTGTTATTTTTCTAATTCCAGCCGAATAGATGAATGCTCCCGCTATTAAAAACAACATTGATTTTATAACAGCGTGATTCAAAATATGAAGTAATCCACCCTGAAATCCAGTGACCGTCAACAATCCTATACCTAAAAACACATAACTAATCTGGGCCACTGAAGAATATGCTAGCATTTTTTTAATATCTTCCTGAGCAATTGCAAACATGGAACCTACAAGCATACCTGCGGCTGCAAACCATATTAATATATCTCCCACAGGTATATATTCCAATACTTCATCAGGTAATATTATAAAATAAAATCTGATTAGCGACACTACATATACTTTAATAACTAATCCACTCAAAACAGCACTAGACGGCGATGGCGCCGAACCATGGGCATCAGGAAGCCAAACATGCATGGGAAACAAAGCACTTTTAACACCAAAGCCAACTAAAAATAACGCAATTACAGCCATAACCACTGTTGGGTATTGATCTACATTGGCACTGAGCTCTTGTGCTATATGAGTCATATTTAAATGACCTGTCACTAAATACAAGAGGGCTATGCCCATTAATAAAGTTGCTGAACCCAAAGCATTTAACATCAAATACTTCAAGCTAGCTTCTATAGTTTCTTTAGTTTCTTTAACACATATAATTGCCACCGATGTAAGTAATGTAATCTCTAATAATACGAATAAATTAAAAATATCGTTAGTAAGGACCATCCCAGTCATAGACGCCATTAACAACATGTATAAAGGATAATACAAAGATAATGCGTTATCATTTAATTCATGAGGAAGATCACGAGTCGCGTACAATAGCACTAATAATCCGATTCCAGATATAATTAACACCATATAAACAGCTAAAAAATCAACATTGAATTCAATCCCCCAAGGTGGGGCCCATTCTCCGACTTCGTATTTAAAAGGACCATTGGCAGTAATCTGTGCTAACATAATAATACCGAAAACAAACATTACTCCCAAAGTTCCCAGTGAAATAACTTCTTTTAATTTTTGCTTCCAAAAATGGACTCCTGGTAAAATAAAAGAAGCAAATATGCCTATTAAAACTACAATGATTGGCAGGTGAAAATGCCCGTCCAATTAGATCATCCCCTCATTTTGGAAATTTTATCTGTGTTTAACGTTCCGTAATGTTGATAAATTTTTACTATTAGACTTAGTAACAAAGCAGTTATACTGATAGCTATGACAATACCTGTCAAAATTAGAGCATGAGGTAAGGGGTTAACATAAATTTCTTCACCCCCGTCTACTATGGGAGCTCGTCCTCCAGCAACATACCCCCCGGACACAAATAACAAAAATACTGAAGTCTCCATGATATTTAAACCGATCACTTTTTTAACTAAATTTGGATGAGTTAGCATAGTATATATACCAATCAAAAACAATAAAATAGCGAACAAAAAATAATAGTTATTTGCCACACTTTGTAAGAGGTCCACAGCTATCATCCTCGCTTTCTATAGTACTTAATAAGTAAAACAGTTTTACTAAGCTTAAAGCAACTTTAAATCCATTGGCCACATTAAACCAGTTTCCGTGTAAATCAATGGGAAAAGGAAAGATTATCACAATAAATATTAAACCGATAAAAAAGGTATAAAAACCTGTTATAGCCTGCATCATCATACCTTTATGTTCTAACATATCAGAAAAAAACTGCATTTTCGAATTTATAGTGATATTAGAGTCTATCTCAGCACCTTTATAAGTCAATCGGTACAATATCAAGCCGGCTCCCAAAGTGGCGCCACCTGAAAAACCTCCCCCAGGAGACACGTGTCCGAATACTATCACATATAAACCATATATTAACACAAAAGGTATTAATGCCCTCGCCACAACTCTTAATATGAGATCTCTCAAGTTATCACTCCTTTTTACTGCCTTCTAATACTACAAGTACACCTGTTACCGCTGAATACAATACCACTATTTCACCAAAAGTATCAAAGATTCTGTAGTCTACCAATACTGCTGAAACTATGTTTGTATTACCCGTCTCTTCCGGTCCTTTTTCTACATACCTTTCTGTCACTTCATTGAAAGCGGGATTGTCAGCATCACCAAATTCCGGCAGTTCTGCTACAACTAACAACATCGAATACCCTATTATTAGTAAAAGTCCTATAGTAAATAACTGCTTGATCAATCCTCATACCTCCTCGTTCTGCTGATAGTAACCACAAATATTAGTGAGGTGACACCAGCACCGATAGCAGCTTCTGTAATAGCCACATCCGGAGCATGCAGTTGTTCCCAAGTAGCAGCCATCACCAAACCATAAGCACTGAAAATAACTACAGCACTCAACAAATCCTTAGTTCGTTCCACTGCCAAGGCACATATCACCAAAAACATTAGCAAGAGAATATTGAGTACATGAGTCATGATCTTCCCTCCTCTTTGGTCATGTCCAGGTGTTTCGTATTCGAAGTTCTAGGCATATGGGTATGATAAGAAGCCCTAGCAATCATATGAGCTGCGGTAGGATGAGTTATCCAAATAAATATTATAATAAATGCAGTTTTAACAGTAGCTATAGTTAAAGGTTGAGCTAAAATCAAGGCTAACAAAAGCAAACCAGCACCCAAAGTATCACATTTGGTAGTAGCGTGCATTCTCGTATAGACATCGGGAAGTCTAAGCAATCCAACTACACCAATAAAAAAGAAAAAGGTTCCACTAATCAGTAATAATGAGATTATGATATTCATAAACACATCCATAAGTATCCCTCCAAACTTAACAACTGCCTTGTTCTAAATATTTAGCAATCCCTACTACAGTCACATAACTAATTAAAGCATACACTAAAGCCACATCCAGAAAAAAGTCCTGCTCATAAATGTAAGAGACCAAAGCAATAATCGTCACAATTTTAGTACTGATTATGTTTATAGCAACAACCCGATCAAAACATGCCGGACCTACATACGCTCTATAAAGACTTATGATAGTTAAAATCGACAAAGCAATTGCCGCATACATAAAAGCATTAACCACGGTTTTCCTCCCCCTCCATTTCAGTCAAATAGTCAACCATATACCAGTCCAATAGATTTTCTGCATGTTCTTTAGTTAAACCATGGACAATAAATTCATCTTCTTCTATTTCCACCGTCAAAGTACCGGGAGTTAAAGTAATCGAATTTCCTAAAATGGCTTTGGAAGCATCTTTTTGTAACTTACCTTTAAACCTTATAAATGTAGGTGACAAATTCATATTAACAGAAAGTACAATCTTAGCGACCTGAATATTAGCAATTATAATTTCATAGATTAACCTGGCAATATAGACCACTAGCCTGACCAAATTTTTTATAATTATGGGGAATCTAGCAAATTTATTCAGTAAATGTTCGTTAAAAAAGAATACAATCAAAGCGCTAAAAACAGCACCTAATAACAAATAAATTAAGCTGATTTGACTAACCATTATCATCCAAAAACCTGTCAATAAAACACCCATTGTTAAACTCGTATAATCTTGTACAGCTTTCATGATAAAACCCCTTTGCAAATTTATTCACATAATTTTGCAACCAAAATCCTCATTATTTTTAGTTTACTTTGTTATTTGTCAAAACACAACAGAAAACTTCTATTCTTTAGTTACCTCCCCACTTTGCCCTCCAGATTTTTCAATCAATCTAATGTTGTTAATTGTCATACTATCGTCTACAGCTTTGCACATATCATAAATGGTTAAAGCAGTCATACTGACCCCTGTTAACGCTTCCATTTCTACACCGGTTTTGCCTGTGGTTTTAACTGTAACTTCAATATCTATTTTACAATTCTCATAGTCAAAATTAAATTCAACACTAATTCCTGTCAACATTAAAGGATGACACATGGGAATTAGTTCTCCTGTCTTTTTAGTTCCCATAATTCCCGCAACTCTAGCAGTTCCAAGAACATCTCCTTTAGTTAGTTCAATCTTTTCTATCTTGTTCATAGTTTCACTTTTAAGGTTTACAGAGCCGTGCGCCACAGCCATTCTTACAGTATCATGTTTATGCGAAACTTCCACCATTCTCGCCTTTCCACTTTCATCTAAATGGGAAAATTCTTCAGACATAGTGACACCTCCATATAAAACCAGTGCAAAAAGGGTCTTCTTATCGCACTGGTTCACTACTATTAATAGTAAAGCTATACTTTTGTTGTGTACTCCAAATTACTGGTTATACAGTCTTGGGGGCATTGTTTTTGACATTTTCCACAATTAATACACTCGTGACTATCTATATAAGCTAAATTATTCTCAATAGTAACAGCATTAACTGGGCAAGCCTTAGCACATAAACCGCATCCAATACAACCTACTTCACAAACCTTTTTTACCGTCTTAGCTTTATCTTTAGAACTACATCTAACATGGTAAGTGGTATTTGCATTTACCATTCTAATTACCTGTTTTGGACAAGTGTTTGCACATTTATTACAACCTGTGCATTTGTCGGGATCAATATGAGGAATTCCATTATTTTGCATTTCAATAGCATCAAAAGGACAAATTTTTTCACAGGTCCCCAATCCAAGACAACCATAATCACAAGCTTTAAAACCATTAGCATACAACATGGCAGCCCTACAATCCTGTACTCCATCATACTCGAACTGTTCTTTGCAATGTTCCTTACCTCCAAGACAAACAACTTCAGCTACATACTTTTCTGCAGATTCACCATGACTTACCCCTAAAATATTGGCAATAGTTTGAGCAGTTTGCTCTCCTCCGGGCGTACATCCATCAATAGGGGTTTCTCCATTGGCCACAGCTTCTGCAAATGCACCGCAACCCGGATACCCACAGGCACCACAATTGGCACTTGGCAAACTGTCTTCAATGGCTTCAATTTTAGGGTCAGTTTCAACTTCAAATTTTATTGAAGCATAAGCCAAAACTAATCCAAAAAACAATCCTAAACCACCTAGACTCAATATTGGTGCAAACAATTATTTCACCTCCCAATATCTCTATACACTATCTTACACCAACGACACCTTATAAAGCAATGGTCATATTAATTCTAAAATACATCCATTAATATTTTAACATAACTAAGTCAAAAATTTCTAACTGAAATTTAATTTAATAAATTATCCAAAGTATAATCTAATTCGAAAATAACATCACTTGATTTTTCTTTTTTACGGCAGTTAGTTAATAACTTGATACTCTCCTTTTGACTTTTATCGGACAGTAATGGGAAAAATTGTTCTATGGTCCAAACTGCATGTGATCTTATCAATTCTCTTTGATCTATTAGTGCTCTATTTATGGTAGGCAGCATATCCACACTGCGAAGATTACCCGCGACAATCAAAGCATTACGTTGTAAATTAGTCCTCCCCCTCCAGTAAACAGCACTAGATGAATAGTGTTTTTTAAAATCAGCATTGTCCAGGTCCATAATCTTACCAATTGTTGGATATATATCATCTACTGTCAATTCATCATTACCCCATTTAGGGAAATCTGTTTGAATATTTTTATTAGCAGGACATACTATTTGACAAATATCACAACCGTACAAATAATCGTTTAAGATTCGTCTTTTATTTCTTGGAATCATCCCTTTTTTAACTGTTAAATAAGCTGCACAATTTTCTAAATCTATATCAACTGCTCCATCTTGCCACTTTAAAGCACCACCAGGGCAGGCTAATATACATTTGTTACAATTAAGACAATTTGGATATAAACTATTAACTTCTAAACCAGTTTCCTGTAATTGAGTTTCAGTCATTATCCCTCCTATTACTACAAAAGACCCGTTTTTTTCATTTATTAAGCAATTGTTGCGTCCAGGATATCCCAATCCACCTTCATAGGCTAACTCTCGTTCAGAAAACGGACTGGTATCGACAAAAGTCCAGTCTCGACTAGATATCAGATCATGTTTTTTCAATTCTTCAGCCAAGTTTACAAGAGCTTTTTTTACTACTAAATGATAATCTTTCCCCCATGCAATGCAGGCAAACCGGCCTCTACTTTCTCCATTTCTAGGTTTGAGAGGTATTTTAGAAGGGTTTGATCCATAAGGGTATAATACCATTAATACCGAACGAGCCCAGTCTGCATAGTTTTTGGGAGTGACGCGAGTTTCAAGGCTGTTGTGATCAGTAGAAATGAAAGGAGTGTGCCTTTGTTGTTCTGCTCTTATCAACCTGTTGTAACCCTGGGAAAATTTTTGAGTAGATATGGCTGCCCAAGAAGTGAAACCCACTTGCTGAACCAATTGGGTTATTAATTTTTGTGATGAATACATATTAATCTCTCCAAGTTCCATCATTATCATTAATGTTTACTTAATTTCCATTAGTTAGTATCAATGCTGAACATAATGCTGATCATAATATTGACAGTTATCAGTCAAAATACATTGATTACAATTTGGACTTCTGGATTTACATACTGCACGACCATGCTCTATTAACAACAAATGGGCTACATTCCATTCGCCTTTAGCAAAAAAACCTTGCAAATCTTGTTCTACCGCTTCCGGAGTTTGACCATTAGATAATCCCAACCTTTTAGATACTCGAAATACGTGAGTGTCTACCGGGAAGGCAGGTACTTCAAAAGCGTTTGCCAATACAACACTCGCAGTTTTTCTTCCTACCCCTGGTAGTTGTTCTAATTCATCTCTAGAACGAGGTACTTGTCCATCATGTTTTTCAAGTAATATTTGGCAGCTTTCTATGATATTCTTACTTTTGTTTTTATATAATCCCGCCCCACGGATATATTCAATCAATTGTTCTTTCCCAAGTGCCAATATTTTTTCTGGAGTATTAGCCACAGAAAATAGCTCCTCAGTTATTTTATTTACTCTTACATCAGTGCACTGAGCAGATAAGATAGTTGCAATCAGTAATTCAAAGGGGGTAGAAAATTCTAGCCCAGTCTTCACTTGAGGATATTGCCATTTCAGTTTATTTAGAAGCTTTTCTTCCCTACAAGTCATATCAAATATTCATCCTCTTCTGTTATTTTTAACCTGTCACATTCATGACAAGCTTTTTGGGAATCACAAGGATTCACATGTATTAACACATTTTTAATTTCAGGTAAATCTCTCAATACTTGGTGTTTAGCCACTCCCGCATAATGATGACCTTCAGCTACTGTCCTGTCACCTTTAACACATACCTTTATGTCGACAAATATATCAGAACCGTGATGCCTAGCTTTGATATCATGAACATTTTCAATACCTTCAGTTTCAAAAATAATTCTCTCAATTTCTTTAATTAAATGAGGAGTTGGAGCAGTATCTATCAATTCTTTGATAGAGTTCAGATATATATCTATACCTACTTTTAAAATTAAGAACGAAACTACCAAAGCACCTAATGGGTCCAAAACCGGAAATCCAATTTGCGCTCCACCAATACCTATTAAAGCTGCTACTGAAGTGATGGCATCAGAACGATTGTGCCAGGCATCAGCTTTCAAAGCACTACTATTAAATTTGACGCTCATCCTCATATTATAACGATACAGTAACTCTTTGATCATTATTGACAGTACAGCACCAATCAAAGCTCCAGATCCAGGTACTTGAGGTGATGAAAAAAAGAGATTAACAGCATTATAACCTAATGCTATTGCTGTAACAATTAAAAGCAAAGCCACAACTTTAGAAGCAACAGCTTCTAATTTGCCATGACCATAGTGATGAGAATCATCTGCAGGTTTTTGAGCAAAATAAAGACCTAAAAAAACAATACCGCTAGATAAAATATCGCTGAGAGAGTGGAAAGCGTCTGCTATTAGAGCAGAACTATTAAATAATACTCCAAAAACACCTTTTATCAAAGCTAATAAACCGTTGACGACCATTGTTACACCAGAAGCCTTCTGAGATGAGTTTTTAATTTCACTACTTTCTTGGTCATTTTTAGTCATAGAGTTCTCCCTTTCAAGTTTATATGCAAAAATCATTAGCTTCTGCTTGTATAATACTAGAACATACGGTTATTGACAATAAAGTGTAGTAAAATTGACTATCAGTTGGGAGTTTCAGATGTATCAAACCTAAACATCTTAAGTGAGATTAATATTTTATTACTATCAACAATAGATTACAACAGCGCTATCATATAAAAAGCAGGTCTGCGAAAGACCTGCTGTAAATAATCAATTTATGTAACTCAATGTAAGCAATTACTATAATTCTTTAATAGCATCGGTAGGGCAGCTTTCTAATGCACTTTTCACTTGTGCTTGTTTATCTTTTGGCACTTCTTTTGACTGTTCTTCTACCTTTCCAGCATCATTCCATTGAAAAACATCTGGACACTCGTCAACACATAGCCCACAGCTAATGCACAAATCTTGGTCTACTTCCACTTTCAACAGCAATCCCCCCTTAATAAAATCATTAGTCACCCTCTGTTATTAACTTGCTCAGTTATTGGCTATTTATGCTATAATACAGATAAACCAATGGGAAGGAGATAATTAATTGCATGAAACTTCAATTAAAATCTAATCTTAAACTCAATCGCCCTGTACTGATAATAACAATAATAGCTTTTCTACTAATATCATCTGCAATAAGCATTTATATTTATCTGGCTCCTGGGCGACAGATTGTATCTCCTTATCCCGTGGAAGATCATCCTAGAGTTATCTTTGACGGGAAGGATTTAGAAACAGGATATAGCAAAGTTATAGATGACGAAATATACCTCTCTATTAATTTTATCAAAGATAATTTCGATCCTTATATATATTTTGAACAAGATGATAATTTTATCACTATTACTACAGAGGATAAATACTTTCAAATGCGGACCGATCAGCTAAGCGCAAAAGTAAACGAACAAGAAAGAGAGTTAAGATTTCCTCCTAAATTGATAGATGGAGAACCTTTTTTACCTGCTGATGTGTTTACAGAGATTTACCCGGTTTCTGTAAAGTATTTAGAAAGAGATCATTTAACAGTTATTAAAGACCTACAAACTCAAGTTTTGAAAGGATATGTAAGTACAGAAGAAGCAACAGTTAGACAAGGTCCGGGCATTCGTGAAGGAATTATCGATCAATTAAACCAAGATGAACAAGTCATAATACATGAGCAGAAAAATAACTGGTATTATGTACAGACAGACAAAGGGTATTTGGGATATATAGATACACAGGAATTATCTCTGCAAGATATTACTATCAGGGAAAAAGAAGAAGAAGAAGAGCTTGAACCTCCATCCCGTCCTTTTGGTGACCCTATCAATCTAACTTGGGAACATGTTATTTCGGAAAATCCTTCTACCGAAGAAATACCTGATATGCCAGGAGTTAATGTGGTTAGCCCTACCTGGTTTCATCTAGAAGATGCCGATGGTTCTATTATAAATTTGGCTGATGAATCATATGTAGACTGGGCCCATGAAAACGATATGCAAGTATGGGGGTTATTCTCTAATGATTTTGATGCTGATCTAACCTCAGACTTCTTAGAAGATCCACAAGCCAGAAGAAATGCCATAGATCAAATTTTACTCTACTCCGAAATCTATAACTTAGATGGAATTAACTTGGATTTTGAAAATATTCATTTAGATGACAGAGACGCATATACTCAATTTGTTAGAGAAATTTCACCTTTTTTACGCGAACAAGGGTTAATAGTATCAGTAGACGTGACTTTCATTTCGCAAAGCGAAAACTGGTCTTTAAGCTATGATAGACAAGCTTTAAGTGAAACTGTAGATTATGTGATGGTAATGGCATATGACGAGCATTGGAGAAATAGTCCAGAAGCCGGGTCAGTGGCCAGTATACCATGGGTAGAAAATAATTTAGAAGAAATCTTACGAGAAGTACCAAATGACAAACTAATTTTAGGTGTCCCTTTTTATACAAGACTCTGGGAAGAAAAAGAAGATGACGATGGTTCTGTATCAGTTTCTTCTACTGCTTATGGTATGAAAGCCATAGAATCTATATTAGAGGAACAAGATGCTAACATAGTTTTTGATGAAGATACTGGACAATATTACGGTGAGTACCAAGAGGGGGACACAAAATATAGAACATGGTTGGAAACAGAAGAATCAATGCAACAACGCATTGACCTTATTCACGAATACGATCTAGCTGGTATCGCTTCATGGCGCCGTGGATTCGAAAGAGAAGAAATATGGGATGTTATCAAAACAGAAATGGGAATATTAGAGCCATAACTTATGATACCATAAGTTATGGCTCTAATATAAATTAATCCTCAAACATAATATAATGTGACATTCAATTATGGAGTCAATCTTGCAAATTTAGTCTTATGAATGCTCATAATTTTCCAAGTTATTTCAGGATATTCTTCATCCATTACTTTGTCAGTTTCAATAAATCCACACTTCTCGTACAGTCTGATAGCCCTCTGATTGAAAGAGGCCACCTTCAGCCAAGCTTCTTCTAATCCCCTTTCAAAAAACAGATAAGCTAAAAGCTCCCCTATTGCCACTTGTCCAATCTCCTGACCCCAGTATTCTTGACCAATCCTTATGGCAATTTCAGCTCGCCTTTTTTTCCACTCAACCTGTCGATAACGAATGTATCCTACTGGAACTTCTTCCAAGAATTCATCCCAAACTACGATTGTAAACCAACCGGGCACATAACGAGTTTTCACCTTTTTTTTGAAATCAGATATAGCTTTATTAGATGGTTTACTATCTGTTCTTCCCAGATCTAAGTAATTAGACAAGGACTCTTGCCACCATTTTTGATAGTAAACTAAATCAGAAATCCGAGGAGGTCTCAAATAAACTTTTCCAAGTGATTGACAGGAAACTGCCATAATGACCTCTCCCCCTTTCTTCTATTAAGTACAAATAAGTACAAACAATATTTGATTGTCTAATTGTCTGGTAACAGGTTATCTTTATATCATTAGTCTCTCAACTATAATAGTTCACATATTAATTTTACAACACAATTTAAATTCAGTCAGCAATTTTAATAATTCGTGGTTTTTCTTATATTTCCTTCTCATATCGAGAACATTAGACAAAATAGGTAAAGAGACCTAAGTAAATAAAACCATAGATTCAATCTGTCATTAAAATCTATGGTTCAGTTAAATTTCAATGTTGTATAGCAAGGGAATATACAGCGCCAAATTTATAATTGATATCTTGCTTAAGATGAGGCATAATAATATTATATAAATTTATGAGTAAGGTGCTGTTATATTCTGGTGCTAATAGCAATAAACATTCAACTTAAACTGATCCATGAATAAAGGAGTTGATTTACTGGTGTCTAAAATAGGGGGATTTAAACAGAATCCTGATAAACCATTACAAGTACAAGTGGAAGGACGCAATTATCTCAGAGTAACTATTCAAACCCACTTTATTACTACTGAAGACAATTATACCGATTTAGTCAAAGAGTATGTGATTCCTGAATATAAAGAAGGAGATGTTTTAATACTCAGCGAAAAAATAATTTCCATTACCCAAAATAGATTAGTACATAAAGACCAAATGAATTTGAGCTTTTTAGCTAAGTTTTTATCTAAATTCGTACATATTACTCCAGCAGGCCAAGGAGTTGGAAACCCCTATAAAATGCAGGTGGCCATTAATTCTGCCGGCCCTTTCAGAGTCCTGATAGCAGCTTTGGCAGCTGCCATTACTAAACCATTTGGTATCAAGGGTGTCTTTTACAAAGTAGTAGGTCATGACGTTTGGGGGATTGACGGGTTTAACGACTTGGCATATGAATATTACGATAATAAAGGTATATTAACACCTAGAAGTCCTGATAAAGTATGCAATGAAATTGGACATAAGTTTAATATAAAAGCTGTTATAGCAGATGCCAATGATTTAAACGTTGAAATTTTAGGTAAATCTTCTAATGTAAATTTAAAAGAAGATATACTACAGCAAGTACTAGCTGATAATCCAGCAGGTCAAAAAAATGAACAAACCCCTATTATTCTGATTCGAGAAGTTTGACAAATTGTATCCGTTTATTAATTTCCTCAATAAATTCCGCTTCATGTGCTGGGGAAATCCCTATTTTACCATTACCAGTAGTTATTAGTATAATATCCTTCATTGCTCTGGTAGAGCACATAAATACTTTACCCTCGTCCTTATATGAGTTGAACCATTTTGCAAACCCTGGGACCATAACACCAACTCCTAAAGTTGGAAACAAACTTTTACTTTCCACATTTTCCACCAAATAAAGATCAATTGTATAATTAAAAGGACCGAAATGCAAAATCAAACGATCGCCTGCCAGCTCATATTTCATACTAAAAAACCAAACTAACATTAATATTCCACCTATAGCTAGACCTATGAATAAAACTACAGAAAAAAAAGCGCCAACACCTTCTGTTATACGATATGATATAAAAGACACCCAGGTGAAAAAAGCGAATAAAATTATTAAAATAAGTAAAGAAAGCCAGCCTAGTGATTTTTTCGGTTTAAAAAAATAGTTTTCTTTCATCAACATCTGTTGTGCTCCGACGTTGCCACGTAAATCAGCCTCTTTTTCTCTCATATTAACCTGCTCCTTCTACACAATTAAAAAGTATTATACCTATTTTACTTACATCTTATATTTATCATATCAAAAATAAAGACAATCGTACATGATGTAATAAAATTACTTTTTAAGGGGAAAATATTATAGAGTAAAGATTACAAAAAAAAGGAGTGACAGATATGGACAGAATAGCTTTAGTACTAATGATCATCGGAGCTGTTAATTGGGGGTTAATCGGTTTTTTTGAATTTGATTTAGTTGCTAGTATTTTCGGGGGCCAAACTACTGTTATAAGTAGAATCATTTACGGAGTAGTTGGATTAGCAGGACTATATTCAATTTCTTTACTCGTGCGAGAAAAAGAACAGGTGTAATTTAAAAGTTAAACAACATAATACAGATCAATTTACAATTTTACTGCTCGACTTATCATGTCGAGCAGTTTTACTTCCAGGTTATCTTTTCATCTCCTGATTTTAACTCATCTATCCAGCATCACCCATTACATTATATTATGTTAATTAGTTCGCTCTGATAAAAGTAGAGTATGATAAACTGCCAATAATTGATGTCACAAAGTTTTTTGCAGTTTGCTCTTTTGTTTAGCCACTGATATAATTCTCTTGATTATATTTTATGTAAACTAGGGGGTTAAAAATGAAAACTATTGTACAAGTTTTAACAGTAAGTTTATTGGCAGGATTACTAGTATTTGCACCCAATGCTGATAATGAAGTCAGCGCATTTGAACAAACTCACATTGTTTCTGAAGGCGAGAGTTTATGGAAAATTTCAAGTTGGTATAATGTACCTTTGAACGAAGTTAGAAGCTTAAACCACATATGGAGCAACTATATCTACCCTGGACAGGCTATTGCTATTCCAACTGGAACACAAACTACTCAAGAAGATAATTTCCAAAGATTACAAGTTTCAGAGTACGAGCGCGACTTAATAGCTCGGGGGGTTTATAGTGAAGCACGAGGAGAACCTTATGAAGGACAAGTAGCTGTAGCATCCGTTATAATCAGCAGAGTACTAGATAATAGATGGCCTGGAAATGTAGAAGGTGTTATATTCGAGCCTTGGGCTTTCACTCCAGTTCACGACGGACAATTTTGGTTAACTCCTGATGCAACTGCTTATAATGCCGTTGATGACGCACTGAATGGTTGGGATCCATCTTTTGGAGCTACATTTTTTTATAATCCACAAACAGCGACTTCAGACTGGATTTTTACTCGTAACACCATCACCCACATTGGAAGTCATAGATTTGCATATTAGATTTATGTTCAAGCGATCCGCTATAGCGGATCGCTTATTTTAGGCTGTTTTAGATCTTGCCAGGATTTCTAAACAAAGACACAGGTTGGTAAGTTGGTCTTCACAAGTACCGAGACCTTCACCGTTTAACATAATATCCGCATCAGATTTTCCTTCTCCAAATACTTAGAAAACCCAGTTGCCAGTTTAAACTTATCACTGGCAACTGGGATTCTAACAGATTACCACATTCAATTATACAAAGATTAAGAAGAACAACCCTAATAGTAACAAATAACTCAAGAGTATAATAAAAAACCTAGGTGCCAAAACACCCATTGCCGCTACTGTAAGAGCAACGGCGTCTTTCCAACCCATACTGTCTACATTATCTTGAACAATTTTCATAGTTTCTTCATCTAGTTCTTCATTTTTATCTTTTTTGACACGAGCGCGATCTTCAAAAAACATGGGATTCCCTCCCAACAGATCAGAATAAATGACATTCCACGAAATGCCTTGGCGAAATTTCCTTCATTTCAGGAGTTTCATGTGAACATCTATCGTGGGCTTCAGGACAACGTGGATGAAATTTACATCCCGATGGTGGATTGGCAGGACTTGGGATAGTACCTTTCAGTACTATTTTCTCACCTTCAGTCCGCTGTCTGGGATGAGATGACGGTATTGCCGATAAAAGGGCTCTAGTGTAGGGATGGCTGGGATTTTCAAACATGTCGTTTTTATCAGCCAATTCAACCAAGTTCCCCAAATACATAACCCCTATGCGATCACTGATGTGCTTAACAACACCTAGATCATGGGAAATGAATAAAAAGGTAAAACCCAAGTCATCTTGTAGATCCATCATTAAGTTCAATATTTGAGATTGTATAGAAACGTCTAAAGCAGAAACTGGCTCATCAGCAACTATAAAATCTGGGTCTAAAGCCAAAGCCCTAGCAATCCCTATTCTCTGTCTCTGGCCACCACTAAATTCATGAGGATACCGCCGCACATGATGACCTTGTAAACCGCTTTTTTCCATGGCATCTTTTACTTTATCATGTAAGTCTTTTCCCTTGGCGATACCATGTTCTTTTAAAGACTCACCTACGATTTCAGATACATTTAATCTGGGATTTAGGGAACTGTAAGGATCTTGAAATATGATTTGCATTTTTTGACGATATTCTTTCAGCTGTTGTTTAGATAATTGAAATACTTCCTTACCTTGATAATACACTTCACCATCAGTTTTGTCCAGAAGTCTCAAGATTGTACGCCCCGTAGTAGATTTACCACACCCGGACTCACCTACTAATCCAAGAGTTTCACCACGCTTAATAGAAAAAGAAATCCCATCTACAGCTTTTACTTGACCGACAATTTTTTTCAGTACTCCACCTCTGATAGGAAAATATTTTTTTAAGTTATAAACATCTAAGATATTTTCTTCCGCTTCCGAAACACCTTGAGTAGTCACTGCTTCTTGCATCGACTAGCCCACCTCCTTATCTTGGGCATACAGCCAACATCTGACTTGACGACCTTCCACATTCATAAGGGGCGGCATTTCATCGGAACAACGAGACATAACATAATCACATCTAGGATGAAATGGACATCCTTCCGGCATAGTCAAAGGATTCGGAACAACTCCCCTAATGACATTTAGACGTTCTTTTTCAGTTTCCATTGTAGGAATAGAATCATGAAGACCAATAGTATAGGGATGAAGTGGTTTATCAAATACTTCAAAGATATCAGCTTGTTCTACCACTTTACCTGCGTACATTACAGCCACTCTATCGGCCATCTCTGAAATCACTCCTAAGTCATGAGTGATCAAAGTTATTCCCGCATTATATTCATCCCTCATATCTTTGATTAGCTCTAAAATCTGTTTCTGAATAGTAAC
>CAZKUS010000010.1:0-5455 GCA_964556025.1 uncultured Clostridia bacterium
AGAAGTGCCATGTATTTTTGGATCACAAAAGTCTCAAAAATTTGATGACTCAAATTTTGATATTCTCGTTGATTGTTCGTTAACTGCGAATTGACATCTGTCAAATTTTGCTCCAGCTCTGTTACTTGCTTAATCTGTCGCTTCAATCTTTCCACTCGATAGTAGCTGGATAACAATGTCCCTGGATTTGTATAAGGATTATCAATACCCCGATTGTTTTTAGGCCTGCCGAATTCGTAGTCCCAGTACTTGAGCAGTTCATTTTTCTCTTTATCTATTTCTTCTTGCAATTTTTCTTTGGATACACCGTCGCTTTCCCAAACCATTGATCTAATATTATGACTGATGTCAGCAGTGGCTTCACTGTTTTCTCTAAGCCGCGCCACTGTTTCCATAATTTCTGCTTGCTTGGCAAAAACTACAGACTCATAAGTGGCTCGGCTGTAGGGAAAGAGTTCCTGAAGCTTTTGAACAATGTTTTTTTCACCATTAATGTCATTCCCCTCCGGTAACATTAACCTCACAGACCGCTCTTCCCCCCACTTCTTAGTAAGCCTGAATTCACTCTGATTACTTAGACTGAATCTTAAAGAAGCTTCGATAGAATCAGCACACCCATCACTGTTCATGGGAAAATAGGGCGCTACAAAGTTTTTATAATCACTGCCATTTTTCCTGACATTAGTAGGAACAAATAATAACATGTAAATAGCATCAATATGAGTACTTTTCCCCGCTTCATTGGGTCCGAGACAAATATTAAGCCCCGGGGTAAAGTTCACCTGACTGTCAGTCATTCCACCAAACTGTCGTAAATCCAACTCTGTCAATATCAATCTTGATTCACCTTCCTTATCATTTGATAAGCCATTTGAAGAGCATCTTGTTCTCCTCGCTCCCATAATCTGTTTAGTAGTAACGACGATAAGGAGTTTTCGGGGTATTCTTCCTTAATTATTTCCGCGTCAATGGCAATACTTACATTTTTAGTATCAACTTCTAAATAAGCCAACCGTTCTCTTAGTTTATCTAATTCATCAGACAGCTTTTGAAACTCATCTTTTTCCAAAATTCCGGACAGTTTCAATTTGACCAGGGTATTTTCCATTCTGTCCACTTGATTTGCGATATTCTTTTCAACAAGTTTAAGCTCTGATATTCCTTCAATTTCTTGATATATTTCCATAAATCTGTACTCACCGGTGGTTAATAATTCACTGTAAATTTCCTTATTGTCCTGTTCCAAACCACCGGATTTCAAATCCAAATGTACTATCCTAGCGTATCCGCCGTGATCACAATCAAATCCATCAGGTTCCGGTGTGCCACAATATGTGAAAATTTGATTTTTCCCCGACACATGACTTCGGGGATAAGGAATATGGGTATGGCCCAACAACCAGTGATCTATCCCCGTTTGTTCTAGATCCCTGACCGACATGGGATAGTACTGTCCCTGAAAGTCTGGAGACACCCCTTCAACGGCTCCATGAGCTATCCCCAAATGCCAAGTAGTCTCTGGCTTTTCTTGTAATTCCTTTATCCAATGCAAACCGTGATCCCCCGAATGTTTTTGTTCGCAAGGAGCTGGATATAAAGTGATGTCCAAACCATAATCGTCCATAACTACTGGCTCCCAGTTGTCCAAAACCACCACATGATCTTCAACATGTGAGTTAAACGCTTCCCATATACTGTCATACCCCTCCAAATGATCATGATTCCCAGGAAGAACTACTACACTATTGCCCGCAAAGTCTGACAGTATCTTGGCAGCTTGTACAATATACTCTTTTTTAACCGTCGTGCGATGAAACAAATCACCTGCTACCAAGAAAAGTTGACAGCTGCGCTCATTTGCTATTTCAACAGTCTTTTTTAACACATTTAGTCTACTATCCATAAGTTTTTGTTTTAACTCTGACGAATAAGGTCTGTTACCATAAGTCATACCTATATGTAAATCACCGGTATGGAAAATTTTAATTGTCAATAGTGACACTCCTTTGACTACAATTTGTCTTTCTATAACTTTATATATTGGCTGTATTAAACTTAAATTTTGATATATATAATAGCCTTTATATATTACACAATTACATTTAATTTGGTATTAATTATATATTCGATTATCACCGTTCATGCTCCTGCAAAAATAGTAAAGTGCACCATCGAATGCCAGTTTGATTTCTAGCATCGAGGTGCACTTTTTCTGATCTAACTTAATAATAATATTTCACTATTTACTTCTCATCAGGATGATGCATCAGTTCTTCACCATTTTCTCCTTCGAATCTTCTGCCATATCCGCTAATAGCACAGAATAGGAACACTAGAACTAGGATAATACTGTGCCATACATAAGGCGTCAGAGCAGCTGGGCTAACAGCTTGGATAAATTCATACTCATCAACCAAACCGTTGATAGAAGTTACAGCTAACAACAGTCCACCACTCCAAGGCCATAGATAACCAAAAGCCGAAGTTTGAGCGTCTAGGAAGTTAGCTCTACGATACGGGTGAATTTTATTATCTTTTCCAATTTCACGAACGAAAGGAGCTACCGCGACCTCTGCAGCTGTGTTAATTGTGATAACACTATTCATAATTGCTACCATAGCCCAATAAGCAAGCTCCGCTCTCATGACAACGCCATTAATCTTAGCAGTTATCCATCCTTTGAAGTCTTCCATAGCACCGCTCAACTGTATCATGTGCCCTGCAGCGACAATCAACAGAATTAAAATGGCATATTCTACGTAGCCGGCCACACCATCAACCAAGGCACCTGACATAGTTCCCTCAGCCGCATCAAAGTGAACAATTGCAGACATTGGAGCTAAACCAAACACAAGATTTAACACGATTCCGGTTACAGCACCCCAAGTTAGAGATACAATTAGATGATAGCCACTAAATGCTAAGAACAGTACCAATGCAAAAGGTATTAACAAAATAAGTCCTGAAGGATCTGAATATTGAGCTATCAATTCATATGGATCGTGTCCGGTATCACCTACACCTGCTCCGCCACCCCCAAAAATTGCATACAATATAAATGTTGGTATTGCAGCTGTAATGGCATATTTAAACCTACTTTTAACAACTCCCGGAACATCTGTTTCCTGAGTTGCCGCAGATACAATAGTTGTATCGGAGATAGGTGCTAAGTTGTCACCAAATGCTGCACCACTTAGTATAGCACCTGCTAGGATAATCGGGTGTGCTCCCATTATAACTCCTGCTGGATACATTAAAGTAGCGAAAGCCACAACCGTACCATACCCCGTACCAACTGCCGAAGCAAAAGCTGCTGCCAGTAAAAATGTCACCGCAACAAACATTCCGCCTTCCACACCGGTAGTAGAGGCTATCCAAACTAATCCTTCTACTAGACCACCTGCTTGAAGAACCTCAGAAAAGATACCTGCAAAAAACCAAGCAACAATCGCAACAGCGGCAATTGTTTGAGTAAACCCTTCAAAAACTGCTTGAGCGTATGTATGTCCATCGTCCTTATGAAGAGCCATACCTACGACTAGTCCGACAACTAGACCTGCGGATAGTCCATTAGTAGTAATTACCTGCATAAAACTAGCAATTATAGCCCATACAATAAAAATTAAAATAGGAACTACTCCACCAAAAGAACCTCCGCGAAAATTCAGTTTTTTAATTTCCTGTTCCATTCATTCTCCCTCCTTAGTTTAAGAAACTTAAATTTAGCATCCATTCTAAAATCTTCAGTAATACTTTAGTCTCACCCCCTTTTAAACTAATTTCAATAAAAACTTTCAAAATCCTGCTAAATTATTCAATAAACTTTTCAATTGAGCAGATTATTCGGGTTCAACTGTTTGATATTTTTAGCATTTTAATTATTAATCCTGTTTTTCATTCAATATATATCTCAAAGTTCTAGTAGAAATCCCTAACATCTCAGAGGCTTTCTTCCGGTTTCCATAAGTTTCCTTCAGGGCCAAATTTACAATGTGTTTTAACAATGTAGTTTCCGCCTTTTCTATCTGCTGTTTTATTTTATTGACATCTAATCCCTTTTCAATATCATAATATTCATCAAACCACTGCTTTACTTTATGTTCTAAATCTTCTACAACTGCCCCATCTTTTTTAGTTTTGTTGTTGTACTCATTTTGTTTCACATAGCCCAATGGTCGATAATTTTTTGTTGGTTCGATATCTAAATGTTTCTCCTCTATCACCCTGTCTTTAGCAAAAGCCACTGCTCTAGACAATACATTGGATAATTCTCTAATATTGCCAGGCCATGAATAACTGGTAAGTTTATTTATGCTGGCAGGGGTAAAATGAACTTGACAATTTAGTTTATTACTAACGATATGTTCTGCCAATTGAGGGATATCTTCATACCTCTCTCGGAGTGGTGGCATTTCCAAATGGACCACATTCAAACGATAATACAAATCTTTCCTAAAGCCCCCCTGTTCAACTGCATGTTCTAAATTCACATTCGTAGCAGCTATAATTCGACAACTTGTATTTAAATACGTTTCAGAACCAATCCGATTGAATTTACCGGTATCCAATACGCGCAAAAGTTTTACCTGCACATTCTTGGAAGACTCGCCTATTTCGTCCAAAAACAGAGTTCCATCCTCAGCTAGTTCAAAAACTCCTTTTTTTCTAGAAACAGCATCAGTAAAAGCTCCTTTTTCGTGGCCGAATAATTGGCTCTCTAAAAGAGTTTCCGTGAACCCTCCACAATTAACCGGTACAAAAGGATTATGTGCCCTGGAGCTAAAGCCATGTATATATTGTGCTAGGATTTCTTTCCCAGTACCTGTTTCACCGCTTATCAAAATCGTAATATCCTTATCTGCTACCGTTTGAGCTACTGACAAAATGCTTTTCATTTTATCATTAGACCCTACAACAAAGCCGATATTTTCACGTAATGTAGTGGAATACTGAGTTTCACTGAAATGTGCTTCTTCAGTGTCAGCAGCCCTATTGATTATTTTTTTCAATTCATCCAAATCATCAAATGGTTTTTCAATGTAGTCGAAAGCACCTTTTTTAATGGCTTCAACTGCTGTCCCAATTGTACTTACTCCAGTTATAATCATAACCTTGGTCTCAGGACGGTTTAATTTCACTTCTTCCAAAAACTCCAACCCGTTCCCGTCAGGTAATTTTAAATCTAGAATGATTAGATCAAATTTGGTGTCTATTAATTTGGACCTGGCAGATTCCAAGTCCGAAGCCTGATCTACAGTAAAGTTCATCCTTTTAAGAAAATATTTAAAAAAATCGCAAATGTCTTGTTCATCGTCAACTACTAGTACGTTCTCCAAAAAAATCACCTTCCTTTCCCCTATTATCACTTGGTAGGTACATAGTAAAAACACTGCCTTTATCCTCACTACTGTCTAGTGTGATCTTGCCCCCATGATTTTCAATAATACCTAAACTG
>CAZKUS010000010.1:5465-18553 GCA_964556025.1 uncultured Clostridia bacterium
CATACCCCTTACTTTTTTCTTTCGTAGTATAGAAAGGTTGAAAAATACTATTTTTACTCTGTTCACTAATACCGTATCCATTATCAATTACGCTTAAAAACACCCATTTACCGCTTACATCTCGACTTTGGCCTGTGAAAATTTGTATCTGCGAACCAGTTCTTCCTTCTACAGCATCCATGGCATTAAAGATAAAATTTAAAATCACTTGTTCCACTTGCTGTTTATTACCAATAAACGGCGCCAAGTCCTGTTCTTTTTTTATTTCAACTGCTATCTCTGAGTTTTCTAATTGATAATAAATCATACTTAAAATGTTATCTAGACAATCATTTAAGCAAATACTCTCGCTGTTTAAACTTTTTTCCCGGGCAAATGTCAAGAAATTTTTAATTATATTTTTACACCTTTTCCCACTTTGCCAAATTTTTTCTGCTAGCTTTGTCATTTCTTTTTTATCACATAGATCTGATCTACCATCTTCAGTTTGATCAAACTCTGCCATCAAAAGTTGCGCATTTCCCAAAATTGTTGTAAGAGGATTATTTAACTCATGAGCAATCCCAGCTGCCATTTCTCCTGTAGATTTCAGCTTAGCTGATTGGATCAATTGACTTTCAATTAATACCTTTTTTGTTACATTTCTTTCGTATAAGACACAACCGATCACTTTACCATAACCATCAATAGTAGGGTAGACATTTACATCGAAATAATCAGTGCTTTGTTCTGTTTTTTGTTCCGTTCTTTGTTGACTCGTTTTACCATACTTAAAAGCTAACTCAGCAGGACAATCACAGCAAGGGTTTTTCAAATCATGTAAAATATCATAACATTTTTTATTACTATAACTCTGTTTGGATTCAAAAATTCGATAATATGATCCAGCAGCTTGGTTAAATTGCACTAAATTGTAGTCAAAGTCAATTACATATATGTGGTCTGTAATAGCTTTAAAAGTATCTTCCCACTGTTTATTTAAAGTTAATATGGTTTTGTATAAGCGAGAGTTTTCTAAACCTACGCTCATATGCTCAGTTAGGTTAAACAAAAATTCTCCTTGTTTTATTGACAAACATATTGGAGAGGCAATTTTTAAAGACAAATACCCTAATAATTGCTTTTTCGCTGTTAATGGGAAAACAGTCTCTCTTGAACAAGCATCACTATAAGGACGCTCAAAAGGCTTGTTCAAATTACAGGAATTAGTTGATATAAATTTATTATAGCCAAAAGAAGTGGTAACCTTTTCCACGCAGATTTTCTCTGTTATATTTGCAAGGTACAAATTAATGTACTCTATTGACATAACTTGATTAAGTAATGAAGCGACCTTGATTAATGTACTTTCCAATGAATTATCAACATTTATTTCTTTTGCTATTTCATTTAACACTTCCAGTTCTTTGTTTCGGTCTTCTAGTTCTCTGGTTTTCTCTTTTAATTCACTGTAATGGCTGAGCTTAGATGACCCCACACCTGTCAAGCTATCTAACAATTCATTTTTTTTCACTAAAAAGCTCACCCTTTCATTGATGACTGAATAATTCGCTTAAATTTAGTTCAGTTAAAGTTGCCTGTTGATAGCAATAAAATTATTAATTGAACAAATTATGCGGGTTTGATTAGGGTGCCTTGATTTAATCATTAGAGTAAGCACGGGTAAAAATCTCTTTAATATCCTGATAATCTGCCTCGCGAGAATTGGTAATTAAACAAACATCTTTAACAGCATTTTCACTCAGTAAATGAATGTGTTCTTCTTCTACTCCCAGTGATTTTAAATTTTTAGGTACATTAATATCTTCAGCAAGAGTTTCCACAGATTTAATAGCTTGTTCAGCCAGTTCTCTTTCTGATAAATGTTTGTCTATTATCCCGAAAGCTCTAGCAATATCAGAGTATCTATCCAGACAAGATATCAGATTAAACCTCATAACATGAGGAAGTAATACTGCATTTACTTCACCATGAGGCATATTTAATAGACCACCTAATTGATGAGCCATAGCATGAACAGCCCCTAAAATGGCGTTTGAAAAAGCCTTCCCAGCTTGCAGTGAGGCCATTGCCATCGCTTCTTGTGCCTGAATATCTGTTTTCTGTGAAGCAGCTTTACGTAAATTTTTAGATATTAACTCTACAGCATTGATAGCGTTGACATCTGTTAAAGGGGTTGCAGCAATGGAAGTGTAAGCTTCTATGGCATGAGTCAATGCATCCATCCCAGTATTAGCCGTCAGTTCAAAAGATTTCGTGGACAGCAATGCGGGGTCTGATATAGCAATATCAGGAACCAATGATTTAGAAACTATACTCATTTTTGACTTCTTGGAACTGTCCAAAATTATACAAAATTGACTGACTTCAGCACCTGAACCTGCTGTGGTAGCAGCTGCTACTAAAGGCGGAAGCGGTTTTACGACTTTATCAATACCTTCATATTCTTGGATTTCTCCTCCATTACTCGCTAGTAAAGCCACTGCTTTAGCCGTGTCTATCACACTTCCTCCCCCAATTGCTACTACTGCATCACAATTTTGTTCATGATAAAGCTTACCGCCCCTATTTACCATTTTGTCACTTGGATTTGGAGTAACTTCATCCCATAAGTAATATGAAAGATCTGCTTTTTCCAAATGATCCAGTCCTTTATCCACCCATCCGGCCTCTTTCACTCCCTTATCACTTACGACCAACACTTTATTTGCTCCCAAACGTTTAGCACAAACACCAATTTGCGACAATGCATCTGTGCCAAAAATTATTTCAGGAATAATAAATTTGATTATCCCCACAAAATCACCCCCATTTTAAATAAATAGCTAAGTTAAAGTTGAACGTTGATAGCAATAAACAACATAGTAGAACATCGCAAAAAAAGTTTTTAAAGTTAATAATAAAATTCTAGATAAAAATTCATTTTCCTGTGCAAAAAATCACATTTTTGCCAATATTTTGTCTTGTTTGGCCATTGAATTGCTCAATACAAACAATAAATTGTCATTCATGCACATTTCTAGTCTACTTATTTTTTGCTACTTTTCTTTATTTTCTGTGATTTAATGCTTTTATTCCTAAAATCAACAATAACACCATAGTTTTAAACACTCCTGGCACAATAATTGCACTTAAATTTATATTAAATAATTAACCTTAGGAGGTTTTATGTAATGGAAAAAATGTACAGTTTTTTCATGCCCACGGTAAATTTAATGGGACCGGGAAGTTTTCAGCAGGTTGGTGAAAAAATGAGTAGTCTCAATGCAGACAAAGCTTTAATCGTTACCGACAAAGGACTAAAAGAGGCAGGAATGGCAGATGAATTGAAAGCTATTATAGAAGATGCGGGTAAAGAAGCGGCAATTTTCGACGGTTCAGAACCGAACCCAACTGACAAGAACGTAGAAGCTGGAGAACAGGCTTATAAAAAAGAGAAATGCGATATAGTAATTTCTCTCGGTGGTGGCAGCAGCCACGATTGTGCCAAAGGTATTAGACTCGTAGCCTCAAATGGAGGAAATATTAAAGATTTTGAAGGATTAGATCAATCAGAAAATTCCGATGTACCTATGATAGCAGTTAACACTACTGCCGGAACTGCTTCTGAAATGACTCGTTTTTGCATTATTACTGACACGGACAGAAAAGTAAAGATGGCTATAGTAGATTGGCGTACTACCCCTGAGATCTCAATCAATGATCCTAAATTAATGATCAAAAAGCCTTCAAAACTTACTGCAGCTACAGGTATGGATGCATTGACCCACGCAGTAGAAGCTTATGTTTCCCCAGACCACACGCCAGTAACCGATGCCGTTGCTCTACAAGCTATTAACTTAATATCTAAAAATTTAAGAACTGCTGTAGCTAATGGAGATGATTTTGAAGCTCGAGATCAGATGGCTTACGCTCAATTTTTAGCTGGTATGGCTTTCAATAATGCAGGTTTAGGCTATGTTCACGCCATGGCACACCAATTAGGTGGATTTTATAACTTACCTCATGGAGTGTGTAATGCCATTCTTTTACCACATGTGGAAAAGTTCAATCTAATTGCTAGTCCCAATCGATTCAAAAATATAGCTATTGCCATGGAAGAAAATGTAGAGGGCTTATCTGACAGGGAAGCTGCCGAAGTGGCCTTAGATGCAATTAAAACCTTGTCCGAAGACATAGGTATTCCTTCAGGTTTAAGCGAAATAGGTGTTAAAGAGGAAGATCTAAAAATTATGGCAGAAAATGCTATGAATGATGTCTGCTCTTTATTTAATCCAAGAAAAGCTAGTTTAGAAGACGTGGTTTCCATTTTTAAAGATGCCATGTAAATGGTTTTTAACTCACATTAACATTTTCAAAAAACACTTTACATAATAAACTATAATTGTGGATCAATACTTTAATAAGATAAGGGAGGGATTTTAGTGAACAATATTTGGAGAGTTGATTTATCCAAGGGAAGTGTCAATCAAGAGAGCGTGCCTGAAAGCTATCAGGCACTGGGTGGAAGAGCTTTGACTTCACAGTTGATTTCCGATGAAGTTAACCCCACTTCCCATCCACTGGGAGAAAACAATAAGTTAGTTTTCTCTCCCGGACTATTGTCAGGAACCAGAGCCCCAAGTTCAGGTCGGATATCCGTCGGTGGCATCAGTCCACTAACAAAAGGTATCAAAGAGAGTAACTCCGGTGGAACAGCTGCTCAAGATCTGGCCAAAATGGGAGTAAAAGCACTAGTAATCGAAGGAAAAGCTGAACAAAATAATCTGGTTTTAGTTATAGATAAAGATGGTGCTCGATTGGAGAAAGAAGATAGTTTAGCGGGTTTAGGAAACTACGATGTAGGTGATAAACTGCGGGAAAAATATGGTAAAGCTGTCACAGTAATGTCTGTGGGACCTGCCGGCGAATACAAGATGTCCGCTGCCAGTATCATGGTTACTGATACAGACGATCGGCCAGTAAGAGCTTTTGGTCGAGGTGGTATGGGCGCCGTCATGGGTTCTAAAGGTTTAAAAGCCATCGTAATAGATGATGAAGGGGCGCCCGGTGTAGACTTAGTCAATGAAGATGACTTCAAAGAGGCCAGCCGCAAGTTTTCTAAAATCATTCTAGATCACCCTGTTTCTGGAGAAGCGTTAAGAAATTATGGAACAGCAGTACTAATCAACATTTTAAACGAAGCCGGTGGACTGCCCACTGAAAATTTCCGAGATGGAAGATTTGAAACCGCCGACAAAACCAGTGGTGAAACCATTGCTGAAACGATTAAAGAAAGAGGCGGCAAACCCAGTCACTCTTGTCATCCCGGCTGTGTTATGGGCTGTTCAAATGTTTATCACGACGAACAAGGCGATTATTTAACTGCCGGTTTCGAATACGAAACTATATGGGCTTTCGGTGCCAACTGTAAAATTGATGACCTAGATTATATCGCTTATTTCGACAAATGTTGTGACGATATCGGACTTGATACTATAGAAACAGGTGTTACTTTTGGCGTTTTTATGGAAACCGATCTGATCGAATTCGGTGACAAAGAAGAAGTTAAACGAATTTTTGATGAAGAAATACGCAAAGGTACACCTCTAGGACAAATCATAGGTTCCGGTTCTGAAATAACTGGTAGAGTATTCGGAATAGACCGGGTTCCTGCAGTAAAAGGACAAGGCATTCCCGCCTACGACCCCAGAGCTGTTAAAGGTGTCGGGGTCACTTACGCTACAAGCACCCAGGGAGCAGATCACACAGCAGGTTACTCTGTAACTGCCAATATTCTCAAAGTAGGTGGAGAAATAGATCCACTGAAAAAAGATGGACAAATTGATCTTTCTAGAGATTTACAGGTAGCTACCGCTTCAATAGATACCACAGGACTTTGCCTATTTGTAGCTTTTGCCGTACTAGATAGTGACGAGGCCCTCCCATCAATTGTAGATATGATTAATGCCCAATATGGAACTGATCTAACTGTGGACGATGTAACCGCATTAGGTAAACAAATTTTAACAGTTGAAAGGGAATTCAACGAAAAAGCTGGGTTTACTAAAGCTCACGATAGACTACCTGAATTCTTTCAAAATGAAGAACTACCACCGCATAATGTGAAATTTGACCTTTCCGATGATGAACTAGATAGTTTATATAATTTCTAAATTGAGTTAAAAGTTAACCAAGTTGAATCAAACTAAAAACGGACAGAACAAAGAAACTCATCATTTTGTGAGTAATGCGGGTCGGGTGATTACCGGCCCGCATTGCTTATCAATATTGATAAGTTAAGGACGGTGATACGGTTTGGCCAAAGTGGAAATTAGATGTTACGCGACTTTAAGAGAAGCTCTGCCAAAAGAAGCTGAGGCAGGAATTTATAACTACGAAACCGATAAAGCTACTATAAGGGAAGTTGTTGACGAATTATCTTTACCTAAAGAAAATTTACATTTGATAATTAAAAACGGCACCAATGTGGGGCTGGATGAGCCAGTAGAAGATGGAGACAGAATAGGTTTTTTCCCTCCTATTGGCGGTGGTTAATTATCATATGGGGGTGTAATAAATGGATAAAAGAAAAGTTGAGAATCAAGACAAAATGAATAAAATAGAATATGATCCTGACAACTGGATAAAAATCCATTACAGAGATGGAATAAAATTTTTGCCTATCCAGTTAGATCTGAAAAAGCTGTATTTAGAGCTTACTACAAAATGCAATTTTAGCTGTATTACCTGTATTAGAAATGCATGGCTCAGAAATCCAGATGATATGAATGATGATATTTTGGACAAAATTTTACATGAGTTGCCTAAGTTAGCTACAAACGAGTTGAAAACAGTACAGCTAGGTGGATTTGGTGAACCTATGGTGCACCCCCGGTTTTTCGAAGTAGTTACCAGAGTGAAAGAGCTGGGATTAAAACTCGAGTTCATTACCAACGGTTACTATCTCACCCCTCAAAATGTGGATAAACTCATAGATCTCAAAGTTGACAAAATAATAGTCTCCATGGATGCTCCTAGGGAAAAAGAATATCAACAGATACGGAAAAATTCTGATTTTAACTTGTTACTAGAAAACCTTGAATATATTTACAATCAAAAGAGAAAATACAGAACTAATAATCCCCATCTGTGGTTTGAATTTGTAGCTATGCAGTCCAATTACCATTTGTTGCCGAATTTAGTTCGGCTTGCAGGACAGCTCCGAGTAGATTCAGTTATTGTCACCAATTTGCTTCCTTATACCGAAGATATGATCGATGAAGTGCTTTACGATGCCGATGATGATAATTTACAGGTGGGCAGTGGAGCAGGTTTTATATATTTTAGATCAGAACTTCCTGAAATGAAGCTAAGAACCCAACGTTACTGTAATTTTGTCGAATCAAATTCTCTGGTGATAAATTATCAGGGAATGGTATCTCCCTGTTATCCAGGCATGCACGACCATACTGCTTATATTTACGGTCGAAAAAAAGTGAATTACGCCTATCATGTAGGAAATGTATCTGAACAGACAATAGCAGAGATCTGGCAGCAAAAAGAATTTATCAAGTTCCGCTCTCAAGTTAAGGAGGCAAGATTCCCTTCTTGCACAGATTGCAAGTATTTAGAAGGATGTTCTATGACCGATGACAATCAGTTGGACTGCTGGGGAAACAGCCCAACTTGTGCCGATTGTTTATGGTATCGTCAGATAATATTGTGTCCTTAATGTTAGGCTGTGTTAAAGTTGAATGTTGATAGCTGATCTCTTCAATTTCACATCCAATGTTTCGGGTTGGTACATCTAAAACTCCCAAACAGTAGGATTAAAGCTTCCTGATCAATTGCTCATCCATGAGCACGATCAGCAAATAACTTCCTGTTATTTGACTTTAATCCTACTGTTTAATCGTTAAGATGTACTATCAACCCTACACAAAATTCGTTCAATCGAAGAGTTCAGCCATCAACAACAGAATATAACAGCGCCTAATGTTAAAGATAAGTTCAAAATGAAATTTTTCGCTATCAAACATTCTTCTCTAGCAATTTATCTGCAGCCAACTGACCTGATAAAGATACCATAGGCATACCACCACCGGGATTGACTGAACCACCTGCAAACAAGAGGTTTCGATATATATCGCTTTGTTTGGGAAATTTAAACCCTTTATTTTTTTCTTTATCGGCCACAACGCCATATATAGATCCTCTGTTTGACAAGTAATGTTCATGGATATCTTTGGGACGCCACACATGTTTGTAAACTGTCTTTTGCTCTAGATCCTTTAATCCCATTTTCTCCAATTTAGTTATTATGTTTTTTTCGAATCTTTGATACTGTTCTTCAGTAAATTCTCGGTCTTGGATATGAGGAATATGAGGAAGTATTTTCAGGTTTTCATGCCCTTGAGGTGCTACACCTGAATCAGTTTTGCCTGCTGCCACTAAATATATTGTAGGATCTTCGGGCAACTCATAGTCTTCAAAAATAGTTTCAAAATGCTTTTTCGGGTGTTCGGAAAAGAAAAAGTTGTGATGTGCTAATTGAGGATACTCTCCCCGAACACCCAAATGCATCACATACCCCGAGCAACTGGGCTCAAAAGACGAGTATTTATTCAATTTTTTTACAGGTTCTTCAGTTACATCTTTATAAAATGGTAAAACTTCCATATTGGATAAAAAGTAGTCAGCAGAGTACAAACTACCTGATTCTGTCAGAACAGATATAATCCGGTCCCCTTCTGTTTTAGCAGAAACTACTTTTTGTGAAAATTCAAATTCCACGCCTATTTCCCGGGCGACTCGGTATATTCCCTCAGCCAATCTATATAAACCATCTCTAACGTACCAGAGGCCAAATTCATTTTGGATATAAGGTAATAGAGTCATAACAGCCGGAGCCCGGTAAGGAGATGAACCCACGTATTTAATAAAAAAGTTTAAAGTGTCTTTTAAATAGGTATTAGAGATATGACGAGATATTACATCATCCATGGTGGAAAAAACATCAAACCCCCGAAGTGATTTCAACCAACCATAGTATTTAGTCACTTCTCTAAAAGTATCCAAGCCTCTCCGGAAATATCCATGATCTGTCAGTTCATACATTCGTTCACCGTATTTCAGTAATTTTTCAAACTCCTGTACATCTTGTTCTGTTAAACTTGAATTTTTGTCTTGCATATCTTGTAAATCAGAGTACAAATCAATTGTAGTACCGTCTTGGAAAAAAGATCGCCACTCCAGAGGCAACTGTTCAATAGCTACATAATCGTAAAAGTTCTTTCCAGCTCTGGCAAATAACTGTTCAAAGATATAGGGCATAGTTAAAATTGAAGGACCTAGGTCGAAATTAAAACCCTGGTCTGTCATTTCATTTAATTTTCCCCCAAAATGTTGATTCTTTTCCACCACCGTCACCTGATAACCTTCAGCCTGTAAACTTACAGCCGCAGACAACCCGCCTAATCCGGCACCGACAACGACAACTGTTTCTCCTTGTTTTCCCACTTAATAAAACACCTCCATGCATTTATAAAGTTTAATATTTCAGCTTGGTAAATATAAAGCGAGCTGATAAAAAATTAATACACAAAAGGTAATAATCTATATCTCTTAATCCGCCACTGATGATATTTATTTCCCATAATTTCGAGCAGCTGATTTTCCTCTTCCACTATGCGGCTTTTTATAGCAGGTATCATTAATCCAGAGCCGATTATTAAAGTAATGAAATTACCAAAAAACACAGGAACTCCAAGAGTGAGTAACATTAATCCCAGATAGAGTGGATGTCTAACAAAACGATACGGACCAGAACTCACCAATTCTTGAGTTTCAGTTACTGTTACCCCTCTCGTAAAATGTTGACCCAACAAATATGAACACCAATATCTTAAGATCAAACCTGTTATGTAAATGAATAGGCCTGTCCACTGATAATACAAGCTATAATGCCTTGAAACAGTGCCAAAATCGATTATAGTAAATACTACAGTAATTATTATAGTAATTACAATCCCAATCAAAATTTTATGAAAAGTTTCTTTACCTTTGTTTTTTTCAGTATTAGATTCTACCCCCTCACGCTCATTATCACCCTCAATTTCTTTCTCACTTTCATTTTCAATTTCAACCTCGCTCTTAGTTTTATTAGTGAAAATTTTAAACTCTAATAACCATAAAATAGTTACCACAATAAAAATAATCCCACTAACAGAAAATAAATCATTTACCAATCTCATCACATCAAAACTTACCATTGCTTCACCTCAATCAAAGTTAAATTTATTACAAAACAGACAGTATATATAAACAATCACATAGATATAGAGCAATAGAAATGATTATTAATTATTTTGACTTATTATTAATATTCTACTTTCAACAATGAGATACCTTCTAGATATTGTTTTAGCTGAATGTTGATAGCTAAACTCTACACAAAATTCATTCAATCAAAGAGTTCAGCTATCAAAACAGAATATAACAACGCCTAAGAAAAAATCGTATTGACAAATCTCCTATTACCCTGTATAGTAGAACACAATATTTATCCAATTAAATCACAAAATCATATAATAAACTCTTATCCAGAGAGGCTGAGGGACTGGCCCGATGAAGCCCGGCAACCGGCGGAAGGACGCTTCCGCAATGGTGCCAATTCCTGCGATACTTTGAGTAGTATCGGAAGATGAGAGGTGTGATTGCTTACAAAATTTTATTGTTAAGTAAACCCCTTTCATCGAAAGGGGTTTTTTGTTTATTGCTATCAACATTTAGCTTAAACTGAGTTTTTAATTAAAATTTATTTTCTAGGAGGTTTTTTAATTGACACACAATGAAAATTTTGGTTTCTCCACATTGGAACTACACGCCGGTCAGAGTCCGGATCCACAAACTGGTTCTAGAGCAGTACCTATCTACCAAACAACTTCATATCAATTTAGAGATTCGCAGCATGCCCGAGATCTATTTTCTTTAAATGAACAAGGTTATATTTACACCAGGATAGGAAATCCGACACAACAGGTGTTAGAGGAAAGAGTCACAGCTTTAGAAGGTGGTGTGGGCACTTTAGCCGTGGCTTCAGGCCAAGCTGCTGTCACTTACGCTATTCTCAATTTAGCTGAAAGTGGTGATGAAATAATATCCACTACTCACATTTACGGTGGCACATTCAATCTATTTAAACACACACTGCCCAAATTTGGTATTACAGTTAAATTTGTAGAGCCCAATGATTTAGAGGCACTAGAACAGTTAATCACAGACAAAACTAAAGCAGTATTTGCTGAATCCATTGGTAATCCTGTAGGGAGTATCCTAGATATTGAAGGTACTGCTAAAGTATGCCATAAAAACAACCTTCCTTTAATCGTAGACAACACCTTTTTAACACCTTATTTGTGTCAACCGATACAGCACGGCGCCAACGTGGTAGTACATTCTGCCACTAAGTTTATCGACGGAAATGGCACATCTATAGGTGGATTGGTAGTTGACGGAGGTAATTTTGACTGGAGTTGCGGTAGATTTCCGGAATTCGTAGAACCAGATCCGTCCTATCACGGTATAAGCTACACAGAAGATGTGGGTGCAGCTGCTTATATTACTAAAATGAGGGCACAGCTGGTAAGAGATTTAGGCGCTTGTATCAGCCCATTCAACGCGTTTCAGTTAATTCAAGGATTGGAAACTTTGTCTCTTCGCATGAGAAGACATGTGGAAAATGCTTACGAAATTGCCAGATATTTAGAGAGCCATCCCAAAGTAAGTTGGGTCAGTTATCCGGGACTAGGCAGCCATCCAGACCACGAATTATCGCAAAAATATGCTCCCAAAGGGCCAGGTGCTGTATTCACTTTTGGAGTCAGTGGTGGTTTAGAACACGGCAAGACTGTAATAGATTCAGTAAAATTATTTTCTCATGTGGCAAATGTGGGTGATGCCAAATCTCTGATTATTCATCCAGCCAGCACTACACACAGTCAATTGTCAGAAGAAGATCTTCGCACCAGTGGAGTGACACCTGAATTTATTAGGATTTCTATTGGCCTAGAAGAGCCGGAAGACCTGATAAATGACTTAGATCAAGCTTTACAAAAGGGGTAGATATTTATGGGGACAGATTATGTCACAATAACACAACCTTTTCAGTTATCCAGTGGAGAGTGGCTACCGCAAATGACGGTAGCCCTGGATACCTACGGAAACCCGAAAAATAAATATGATCGAGCGGTGCTAATTTGCCATGCTCTCACTGCAAGCAGCAAAGCAGGAGACACAAGCGGCAATAATGATCAGAAAGAAGGGTTTTGGGCTCCGCTAATTGGTTCCGGCCGCACCTTTGATACAGATAATTATTATATAGTTTGTATGAATGTTTTAGGAAGCTGTTACGGAACCACAGGGCCCACTTCTATAAATCCTGAAACTGGTGAGCCCTATGGGCCCGAATTTCCTCAAGTATCTGTCCGAGATATGGTTAGGATACAAAAAATAGTGATGGATAAATTAGACATCCCCGGATGGTACGCTGTTTGTGGAGGTTCTATGGGGGGACAGCAGGTACTTGATTGGACTCACCTCTATCCGAATCATGTACAAAAAGCTGTGGTAATTGCGGCTACATTTAATCTTTCTGATTATGCTATTGCTTTTAACTGGATGGGCATCAAAGCTATATTGGATGACGAAAATTATTGTGAAGGTTATTATTACAAATATGACACTAAACCGAGTAAAGGTCTATCCCTGGCAAGAATAGCAGGAATGTTGACTTATAAAAGTGACCCTCTGTTTCAAGGTAGATTTGGTCGTGAAGAAATTTCCCAACCTGAATTATCACAAGATAAATACTTAGATTATCAGGTAGAAAATTACCTAGAATATCAAGGTAACAAGTTTGTTGATAGATTCGATGCCAACTCTTATTTGACTTTGATTAAAGCTATGAACGATTACGATATTTCTGCAGCATACGATTATCACAGAATAAGTGCTCTAAGGAGAATAACAGCAGAAGTACTTTTGATAGGTATAGACAGTGACCTACTGTATCCGCCACATAAATTGCAGGAAATGGCCAGAGAGTT
>CAZKUS010000011.1:0-18543 GCA_964556025.1 uncultured Clostridia bacterium
TTACTATATTCGGCCAGCGAGTCATGACAATGCCTACAGGTAGACGTGATAAATCTTGATCTCCCATAGTTACTTTGAGAAAATCCTTACGTGATACTATCCCTCTTAAATGATTTTGTTCATTTACTACAAAAATAGTTCCCACATCTTCTAAAAATAGAGTTACAATAGCATCGTAAACATTAGTCTCTTCATTAACAGCCACAGGTAAACTTTTTATCTCATCTATTCTACTTTGACTCAGCACTTCTACCAAAACTTGCTCAATATTTTTTCCTGTATAATAATAACCCACTTTAGGGCGCGCATCTAACAAACCTGCCATGGTCAAAAAACTCAGATCAGGTCTCAAAGTTGCTCTGGCTAATTCCAAATTAGCGGCAATTTCTTCACCACTTATTGGTCCTTGTTCTTTAACAATTTGTATTATTTTATTTTGTCTGTCGGAAAGTTGAATATCTATCACCACCTATTAGATATTTTATGTCATACTATAACTGATATTGCTCTCAGTATAGTATATACTATTTCCGGTTCCCTTTTACCTGCAAAGATTTTAAAAAAGAGGCCAAAAATTGGCCTCTTTTTTAATAAGTTCAGTTGTAGTTGAATGTTGATAGCAGCACCTTAAAATAACATTTTTTTAGTCTTGGAGCAACGAAAAATCGGCAAATTGATTGTACATCTGTTTAATTCCATAAATCAAATTTAAACGATTGTTTTGTAAATACCTATCATCTACCATTACCATAACATTGTCGAAAAATTGATCAATATACTCCTGGAAGTTAGCCATTTCAGTTACTGCTTCTTCTATTTCATCTTTTTTCAAACTATCAACTATCACATCATTAGCATTTAAATATTTATTGTAAAGTAATTTCTCTGCTTCTTCCTGTAATAATTCAGGAGATACCTCATCACCAGTAGCTTTACCTGCTAAGTTTTTAACTCTGGTGTAAGATGTGTTAATACTACTGATTTCATCACTATGACGATGTTCATATAAGTATTCAGCCCTCAAATACATGCGATAAATTTCACCTCGTTCTACAGCTAATACGCTGTCTACTACATCGTTTGGAATACCTCTATCTCTAAAAGCTGTTTTAACTCGCAATTTAAAAAATTCCATGATCTCATCTAAAATATTCGATATTTCATCATTTAATGCTTGTTCTGAAATTAGTGATAAAGCTTTGTATACCACTTGTTCTAAGGAAAAGTTCAATTCTGTCTCTAAAATAATTTGTACGATTCCAAGAGATTGTCTTCTGAGTGCATAGGGATCTTGACTACCTGAAGGTCGCTCCCCTATAGCAAAACTGCTGGCTATATTATCTACTTTATCCACGATACTGGCAACTGTACCTACCATAGTTTGAGGTAATGCATCTCCAGCGTGTTTGGGAAGATAGTGTTCGGAAATACCTTTACAGACATCTTCGTTCTCACCGTCCATTCTGGCATACTTTTCTCCCATTAAACCTTGTAAAGCCGGAAATTCATCTACCATCAAAGTTGTCAGATCAGCTTTGGATAGTTTAATAGTTCGCTGAGTCACTGAATACACAGGTTCAGTTAATTCTAATATATCCATTAAAGTCTCACTCAGTTCTTCCATTCGCGAAACCTTTTTATAAACACTCCCTAGTTTCTCTTTGTAAACTATTGATTCCAGTTCATCTACTTTAGTTTCTAAACTGTCTTTAGTATCTTCTTCAAAAAAGAACCTGGCATCGGCAAGTCGAGCACGCAAAACTCTTTCATTACCTATTTTTACTTGATCTAGCGCGGTATCATCACCATTTCTTACAGTTATAAATTTAGGGATAAGTTGTTCGTGATTTTGTTTGTCAACTAATCCGAAAAATTTCTGATGTTCCTGCATACATCTTACTAGTACTTCTTTAGGTAAGTCCAAAAATTCTTCCGAATAACTTCCTACTAAAGCAGTAGGCCACTCTACTAGAAAGTTGACTTCTTCCAGTAAATCTTTTGGTATCTCTGGAACAGCACCCTCGTAGTCAGCCAAGTTTTCCACCTGTTTTTTGATATGTTGTTCCCTTTCTTCATGGTCTACCATTACCCAGGAATCTCGCATTACATCAATATAATCATCTGCTTTATTGATCTCGATATCACCGGCAGCTAAAAATCTATGACCTCTACTGACATTACTCGATTTAACGCCTGCATAACTTAAATTCACAACTTCACTACCGTATAAACATAACAACCAACGAACAGGGCGTAAAAATTTGTGTTGTTTATCATTCCAAAACATTCTCACTGGCAGATTTAAACTTTCCATAAGTGATTGAAACAGTTCAGGGAGAACTTCAGAAGTTGGACGACCTACAATTTGCCGAACAGCATAGACATATTTTTTTCCTTCTACTTCCTCTAATATCAAATCATCAGAGTTTACACCCTGGCCAGCAGCAAAGCCTTGCGCTGCTTTAGTAGCTTTCCCATCATCATCAAAAGCAATGTCTTTAGACGGCCCACGCTTTTTAACAGAACTGTTGGTTTGTGTCTCTGCAGCGCGGTATACCATAACAGTTAAGCGTCTAGGAGTAGCCATGGTTTTTAAGTTTTCATATTCAATTCGATATTCATTTAGTAATCGATCTGTTTGCGATTCTAACTGCTTTAACAAGTTAGGTATAAATCTAGCGGGTAGTTCTTCTGTACCCAATTCAAACAGTATTGTATTAGTCATTTTTTCCGCCCCCCTTTAGTAGAGGATAATCCAGCTGTTCACGTTGTTCCAAAAAAGTTTTAGCACAGATCCTAGCTAAATTTCTAACTCTCCCGATATAACCGGTGCGTTCGGTTACACTGATGGATCCTCTAGCATCCAATAAATTAAAAGTATGGGAACATTTCAAAACATAATCGTAACCAGGCAGCACCAAACCTTGATTTAATAATCTTTGTGCTTCTTGTTCATACAATTCAAATTGCTCAAACAGGGCAGTGGCATCTGAATCTTGGAATGAAAATTTAGAGTGTTCATATTCAGCTGCTTTGAACAATTCACCATAAGTGATCTGATCATTCCATCTAATATCGTATACATTTTCTACTCCCTGTAAATACATAGCTATTCTCTCTAAACCGTAAGTTATTTCACATGATACCTTATCTACATCGATTCCGCCAACTTGTTGAAAGTAAGTAAATTGGGTTATTTCCATACCGTCAAGCCAAACTTCCCATCCAAGCCCCCAAGCTCCTAAAGTAGGGGACTCCCAATTATCTTCTACAAATCTAATATCGTGTTTTTTAGGGTCTAAACCTAAAGCTTCGATACTGTTTAAGTAGCGTTCTTGAATATCATTAGGTGTTGGTTTCATGATCACTTGAATCTGATGATGTTGATATAGCCGATTGGGATTTTCCCCATACCTTCCATCAGTTGGTCTCCGAGAGGGCTCCACATAAGCCACATTCCAAGGTTCAGGTCCTAATGCTCTGAGAAAAGTGGCCGGATTCATAGTTCCCGCACCTTTTTCCACATCATAAGGCTGCCAAACCAAACAATCTTCATCTTTCCAATAATTTAACAAAGAAAACATCAAATCTTGAAAATTCATACTCACTTTTCACCTCCAAAACAATCTATGTATTAAAACCCTATAAACTACAAAAACCCTCTACGCCCTGATGTAGGGACGAGAGGGATCTCCCGCGGTTCCACCCTATTTAACTCTCACTCAGAGAGTCCACTTTGCTGTCTTTGGCTCAGAAACGCCTTCACCACCTTATCTTATCGGGCTCCCACTCTCCCCGAATCGCTGTTAAGATAGAGGGTAGATACTACTTTTCATCATCGCCAATCACAGTATTATTTTAATTGATTATAGCAAAAATATAGCAAATTACCAAGCTAATGTCAAACTTGTAGGTTAGATTTGAAAAAAGATTTAGTAGTACAAGTAACGCCAAAATGAACTGACAACATACCTTCCAAGATCTTTTCAATGGTATCGTATTGAAGTTGGGTCGGTTTTAGGTTTCTTAATTTGTACACCGGTAATTCAAATAATCTTTTCAAAATATTTATACTACCTCTTTCTACCGGAAAAGCCAGCACATTTTCTCTGTTAGAAATAAGTTCAGTAAAACAGTTTTCACATACCAAACCTCCCACTTCAGGATCAAAATACATTAGCTCATTATTGTTAATTTCACCGTGATTCACACATCCGGATAAATCTGGTGAAACTCCTAAATTATAAATTAACTTTGCCTCAAAAATTCTCAAAGCTAAAGAAGGAGGACAATCTTTTTCAAGTAAATGAAAACAACTTAAAGTTACTCCAAATAAAGCAGAGTATTCTTGTTCTTCAGGTACCGCTTTATCAATAAGCTCTAAGATACACATACCGGCACTCATTAATATTAAATCTGTCCTGAGATTACTAAACCCTTGAAGTACTTTCCCCTGGGTAAGCCTGTCCAAACTTTTACCAGAATACAATTGAAAATTACCATATGTAAAGCTTTGGACTATTCCAGCTAACTTACTTTTCGGTTTTTTTACCCCTTTAACCACAGCTGAAATCCTTCCTTTTTCGGGGCTAAATAAGGTAATTAACTTGTCATAATCGCGGTAATCTCTATTTTTTATTACCACAGCATCAGTATTATAAAGTGCACACATTATTAATACCCCAATTCTCTCAAGAATCTCTCTTTATTGCGCCAGTCTTTTTGGTCTTTAACCCAAATATCTAAAAACACCTGACTACCGAGTAAGTTCTCAATATCATGTCTTGCCTGTTCTCCCACTTTTTTAATTAATTTACCACCTTTACCAATAACTATTTTCTTCTGTGACTCACGTTCAACGTAAATAACAGCTTCTATATCAATAATATTTTTTTCTTCTCTAGCTGTCATGGTCATTACTTCAACGGCAACAGAATGTGGTATTTCTTCTTTCGTGTTTGCCAATAATTTTTCACGAACTAATTCAGATACGACAAACCTTTCTGGTTGATCTACTATTTGATCTTCCGGATAATATTGAGGGCCTTCCGGCATTAAGGACTCCAGTTCTGTTAAAAGTTGATCAATATTATCTCCTTTAAGAGCAGAAATATAATGTACCGACCAAGGACTAATATAAGTATACATTTCTTGAAGTTTATCATCTACAGTACTTTGATCAACAAGATCAACTTTATTGATCACTAAAATCACAGGAGTGTCAGTATTTTGCAATCTTTGTAACAATACCTTCTCTCCAGTGCCAAAAGGCACCGAACCATCTATCACTGCCAAAATTACATCCATTTCATTTAAACTATTCTCTGCAGATCTCACCATTTTTTCACCTAGTTTATGTTTAGGTTTATGTATACCTGGTGTGTCTACAAAAACAATCTGACTATTATCACCATTGTAGATGCACTGAATTTTGTTTCGGGTGGTTTGGGGCTTATCACTAGTAATCACAACTTTTTGTTCCATGAATTGATTTATCAATGTGGATTTCCCAGCATTCGGCCTACCTACAACTGCCACAAACCCTGAATAAAAACAACCTTCTTCCCCAGTTCGATTTAACATCTTAATGCTCACTCCTTATATATTGTCCCATAAAACTATATCGTACATCTGGATCATTTAAAATCTAGGCTGTGTTAAAGTTGAATTTTGATAGCCGAACTCTTCGATTTAACTAATTTTGTGATCAGGAAGCTTTAATTCTACTGTTTGGGAGTTTTAGATGTACCAATCCGAAACATTGGATGTGAAATCGAAGAGTTTAGCTATCAACAACAGAATATAACAGCACTAAAATCTAAATAGTGTTCCAATAAAACTCTTTAGATACATAGGGAGAGTTCATACTGAAAAGAACAGTACCATATTCCATATCAAAACTAATCTCATCACCGATAGAGTACTCCCTCTGACTATCAGAGATATCTAAGATCAGGTGATCACTGCTAGCTCCTTCAATTGTCACATGTTTATCTTCCGGAATCAAACTATTTATGACTACGTCTTGCTTGCCTACTGCAGCAATAGCTCGTTTTCTTATCCCTCTATCAGGAAAATGGGGCGTGTTCCCAAAAGGATCTTTACCTATTTCACCGGCAGGTTGTGAGGGGCGTTCTTTAATTTCGAGAATTTCTGCTGTCAATCTAAACGTGTTTTGATATGTCCCAGGTATTTTAACCTCTCTAACACTATCATTACCGATTAAAAAAGCTTCCCCTACTCTCAACTGATTAATTTGTGCAGGTAGTTGTTCTTTATACATTATACTTATCCCACATGTACTACCACCAGATAAAGTTGGTACTTCGATCCCCCGAGATTCTAGCTTAGATTTTAATTCTACTAACACCTGGGCATTATCCCAAGTTGGCAGTACCCCTCCGAAACATCCTACATTCAAACCAAGACCTAGAAACTGTAAATTTTCGTATTTTTGCGAATCAACAACAAACTCATCAACATCTTCAGGCATAACGCCTTCTCTACGGTCTCCTACATCGACCATGACCACAAATGAATGCTTTTTACCTAGTCTATTAGCCTCAAGATCCAGTGCCTCTAAAGTTTTGTGTTCACTTACAAGACTCACATCAACATAATTTATTACCTGGGAAATTTCTTTGAGCATAGGTGCTCTAAGCAGCATTACCTTGCCGGTAAACCCGTAATCCCTAATCCTTTTTACATTTTGAATTCTGGAATCTCCGAGATAATTCAAACCACCTTCTAAATACGCATCAATGATCTGTGGATGAGCTAACACGCCTTTGGTAACTCCCACTAGCTCTATCCCACGATCATTGGCATCTTTAATAAGTTTCTGGACATTAAATGCGATTTTATCAGCTGAAATTTCGACTTTTGGATATTTCATAACTATTCTCCTTTATTTTAGTTATTGGCACTGCTATATAGAATTAAAGCTTCCTGATCAATTGCTTATCCATGAGTATGATCAATAAATAACCTCCTGCTATTTGGCTTGAATGTTTTATTTGCTCATTAAGATGTATTATCAAAACCACATAATACGTTCAATTGAGGTGTTTCTTGCTATCAACATTAAACTTAAACTAAACCTAGCTTTTGAGTTCTGAGCTAGTAAATGCCCCGGGCAGCAATTCTTTAGCTTTAACCAGTTGATAATCATTATTTTTATTTGCTAGAATAATCCAAGCCTCAGGACCAAATTCCATAATCACTTGACGACAAGCTCCACAAGGAGATGCGTAATTTTCAGATTCAGCTGTAATAGCCATGGCCGCGATATCTCTCCCACCTTCACTAACAGCTTTAAATATCGCTGTCCTTTCAGCACAGTTGGTTAACCCATAAGAAGCATTTTCCACATTACAGCCTGAGAGAATTTCTCCTCCACTTGTCAGCATGGCAGAACCGACAGGGTAGTTAGAATACGGAACATAAGCCTGTTTCAAAGCATTCTTAGCTGTTTCAATCAGGTTATTGATCATTTGTTCTGTCAACTCTCGCTTTTCCATGATTCCCCTCCTCCAATTCACTGTTATTTTCAGTTTCTGTCACAGGCGGAGCTACTACTCCTCCAGAGATCACAAATTTAAGCCCTTCTTCAATACTCATATCTAAATATATCACATTTTCCTTGGGAACCATAATCAACATCCCGGAAGTGGGATTAGGTGTAGTGGGTATAAAAATACTCATTAGCTCAGAGTTGGTTCTCATTTGCGGTTCACCCTTGGATTCACCTGTAGCAAATCCCATGGCATAAATCCCTTTCCTGGGGTATTCTACCATGACAACTTTTTTAAAAGATGTTCTATCTTTTTTGATGAAAGTATCTATGAGCTGTTTAATTGCAGTGTAAATGTTTCTGATAAATGGCATGCGGCTAAATAACAGATCAGTTACACCTACCAGTTTTTTCCCCACTATATTCGCAGCTAACAATCCAGTTAAAAAGATAATTATAATTGCAGAAATTATTCCCGCTCCGGGAAGTTCAGAAGGAACTACTTTGATTGGCCATCCAACTAAATTATCAAGCCACGTAAATAATATCCAAAAAATGTACAAACTAGTTACTAGAGGTAATAAAACAATAATACCTGCAAAAAAATAATTTCGAATCTTCTTTAAAATAAAACGCAACATAACTCCTCACCCTAATTTACTTAGTTATTACCAAACCCAAAAGCTCAATTTACCTATAATTAGCCCCGACAGAATCATCAAAATATTAGTAGCCCCTAAGCCTGATAAGCTAAATATATACACTACAGTATATTTCCATGTCAAAGCTACAATCATAGCTAATATTGAATGTTCACTAAACAAAAACAGCAATACAAATATTACTCCAGCTAATATATCCACAATAGCTTGTAAGATATTAAAATTACTACCTTTTAGCTGCACTATAATAGCAATACCAATAAAAATCCCGGAAGAAATCAGTAATAACACAGCGTAAGAGAGAGTTAAAACATCTAAAGCATTTTGCATAAACTCTAACATAAAACTGTTAAGTTTGGTAAAAAAAACTGTGTATCCTAACACAACAGCATTAATAGAAGCCAATAAGACAGCTCCTGCCGACACATCTTTAGCAATCGCAGCTAACTGCTTTTGCTGACGTGTATACAAATCTACAGTGCTTTCCACAGCAGTATTTATCATTTCTGTAATCAATACTAAAAAGATAGCTAAAATCACAAGCAATAGAGAGAAAACATCTATTTCCAAATTAATTCCCAGTATAACAGTTATTAAAGCCAATAAAAGATGGATACGCATATTACGTTGGGTTAATATTACATAAATAATTCCCCTAATAGCAAAATAGAAACTATCTCGTAGATTGCGATTTTCCATACAAAGCCCCCACATTGTCATGACAGGCAAATCCTCACTGCCGGGTAATATTCAAGTCTGACAGTATTTTACTCTGAAGATCAAACATGTCAGTTTGATCTTCAGAATTTTTCAATTCACCATGGTCATATCCTAGCAAATGCAGCAAACCGTGGGTGAATAAAAATCCCATTTCTCTGTCTTGTGAATGTCCATACTCTTCAGCTTGTTCAGTAATAGCTTTTGCATTTATTACAATATCCCCCAAAACCATGTAATCATCGCAAGGATATTCAAGGTTAACGAAGTCTTCATCAGTCATTTGAGGGAATGACAATACATCTGTGCTTTCCTCTTTCCCTCTATAATGATTATTCAACTTTTTTATTTTTTCAGTTTCTACTAAGATTAAATTGATTTCACCAGAAGCTTCTTTCAAAGCACCTTTTCTAACTTCTGCTAGAGTTTTATCCAAAATTTTCTCCATCATTTTCTCTTGCTCCACTGTTAGAGTCTTGTGACTCTCGTTGATTATTTCCAGTTCCATGTTCATCACTCCCTTCAGGCAAATTTTCCGGATACTCAATTCTACTATGAAAGATACCTGATAACACTTGCACAAAGGAGTCAGAGATAGTATTTAAGTCTCTTAATGTGAGCGGACACTCATCTAATTGTCCATCAGACAAGTGTTGCTTTACCAATTTTCTAACAAGACCTTTTATTTTCCCAGGGTTGGGCGAAGAAATAGTTCTAACGGCTGCTTCTACAGCATCGGCAAGTAATATGATGGCAGATTCTTTAGTTTGAGGGTTAGGGCCAGTATACTTAAAATCTCCTTCATTTATTTCATCTGGCTTATCATTAGTATCTATTGCTTTTTGATAAAAATAGCTACATTTTTTAGTACCATGATGCTCTTTAATAATGTCAATAATGTCCTGTGGTAATTTATATTGTTTGGCAAGTTCAATACCATCTTTTACATGTGAAGTTATAATTAAAGAGCTCAAACTAGGTGATATCTTGTTATGAGGGTTATCTTTGGTAACTTGATTTTCAATAAAGAAATACGGCCTATTCACTTTTCCTATATCGTGATAATATGCACCTACCCTAGACAAGATCGAATTCGCTCCCACTTCATCTGCTGCCGTTTCTGCTAAATTGGCCACAATAATGCTGTGATGATAGGTACCAGGTGCTTCTAATAGCAACTTTTTCATTAACGGATGATTGGGATTAGCTAACTCTAATAGCTTTACTGATGTAGTTAAACCAAAAACATTCTCTAAAAACGGCAAAAAACCAATTGCTAAAATTGCCGAAATAAAACCGTTTAAAATTCCGTAAAAGACATCAGTAGCTATTCCCATGAGTATATCAGGATCAAGCTGAAATCCACCTTCTATTAAGCTTAAAGCAGCTATAATTATAGCATTCGCTCCTGCGATATAAAAAACAGAACGAGTTAAGTCACCACGCTGCTGTAATTTTGCTACTGAGTAAGTTCCCACAAAGCCTGATACCAATGACAAAATAGCTACATTAATATCATTATCAGCCATCACACCCATCAAAACACTCATCAGTGCTATTATGACTATAGATACTCTGGCACCGAACAATACTGTGATTAAAATAGCAGCCATTGCTGTAGGTATAAGATACCCGGAAAAAGCTATCATTACTCTACCAAGAAGTAACGTAGCCATAAAAATTAGTCCAAGCAATATTAATAAAGTATTGTCAAAAAACACTTTTTCTCTATAAAAATAAAGGTAAAGACCAATTAAAACCAGGGAAATACTGACCAGTAAAAACAGACCTACTAGCATAAAGTAATCACCATGGGCGCGCTGTAACCCCAAATCCTCTAAAATCATCAAATGCCTTTCTGTCAGCCGTTCACCTTCACGAACAATTACTTCACCATCCATAATTGTAACAGGGTTAACTTCTTCTTTTACTTCTTGACGTCTTTCTTCAGTGGCTTCTTCGTTATAATTCATATTAGGTACTAAAGATTCGTGTAAAATATAATGGGTGAATTCATTCAATTCATCTGAATAAGGTAAAATTTCCACTCTTTCTCGCAATTGTTCGTGAATACCCTCTAATCCGTCAGGTTTAATTCCCTGATCCATAAAACTATCCAAAATACTTTCAGCATCCTCTTGCAGCTCTTCTAAATTATTATTATCAGTCAATCCGATAGGGATTACAATATCTTCATCTAATTCCAACGGTAATTGTTCACGATAATCTTGTATCAAATCTTCCCTAACAGATTCTCGATTCTCTTCAGACTGATTATCTTGTTCATTAGATTCTAGTTTTTCCTCTAATTTGTCATTGTAATCTTGTAATTTATCAAAAGCTCGATTTACCTGAGCTATTGAGCTATCTTTTACACCTGTATCTAGATCATACACTTCAGGCACTTCTTGGGCTGCTTCTTCTTTCTTTTCTTCAGTGGTGTAACGATCTTCTACTTCTCTGGGAGCGTAAAAGTTTTTTGGACTTACTTGTCCAACTTCTAAAGTGTCTGGTAAAAACCCAAAGCTAACCACTCCAAAGACGCCCAACAGTACCAGTAAGATAATTATTACTCTCTGCCATAAAGGACTTATCTTTCTCTTGTTTTCGGGGCCATTATTTTTTAAGCGAGCGTCTTTTTTAAATAACATGGCCAGCCCCCCTAACTATCTGTTTCGTCAAATTGTTTTTAATTTTTTCTTAATGATCGTAATTCTTTTCTTGAAGCGACTTTTTCTCTTCTTCGTGATTCTCATATGCCATGATTATTTTTTGAACTAATTCATGCCTTACAACATCTTTTTCGGTCAAGTATACAAATGCCAAACCGGAAATCCCATGTAAAATTTGAGTAACTTCAGTTAACCCAGAATACTTCCCAGCAGGTAAATCTACCTGGGTAATATCGCCAGTGATCACAGCTTTAGAATTTAAACCAATCCTAGTTAGAAACATTTTCATTTGCTCAGACGTAGTGTTTTGTGCCTCATCCAAGATGATAAAAGAGTCATCCAAAGTACGACCTCTCATATATGCTAGAGGAGCTATTTCAATAATACGTTTCTCCATGTATTTATGAACCTTGTCCATTCCCAATAAATCAAACAAAGAGTCATATATAGGACGCAAATATGGGTCAACTTTTTCTTGTAAATCCCCTGGTAAAAAACCGAGTTTTTCTCCAGCCTCAACAGCTGGTCTGGTTAAAATCAATCTATTTACTTCTTGTCTCTGTAAGCTGGCTACAGCCATGGCAATAGCTAAAAAAGTTTTTCCAGTACCAGCCGGACCAATACCGAATACTACATCATTATTTTTTATAGCTTTCAAGTAATTTTTCTGTCCAATTGTTTTTGGCTTAATTTTTTTCCCTCTAGAAGTTGTAAAAATTAAATCATCAAACATGTCTTTAATACTAGATTGGTTTCCTTGTTTCACTAAGTCAGCGGCATATTTTATATCAAAAGATGTAATTTGTTTACCACCTTCAACTGTATTAATCAATTCTTGTAAAAGTAGTTCTACCTGCTCCACTGCCTTTTGATCACCTTTAATTTTAATCTCTTCACCTTTTGGAATTAAAGTCACAGGAAAGCAGTTTTCGATAAGTTCAAGATTTTCATCAAATTGTCCCAGTAGATTTAAAGCTTCCTCATCTGACACACTAATTGTTTTAGTTGTTTCAGCATCATACTGTCTTCCCAACAAGACACCTCCTATAATTATTCCATTTCGATTTCCTTACCTATATCCGTTTCCACGGATATAATAGCTTGAACACTCACCATATTATCGTCATCTGTTTCTACAGAGCGATAAAATTTATCAGTAATATTGGCCACTTCATCATCATCTCTCGCTTTTGCCAAGGCTTCTTGTATAGCCTTTTCTTGAGCAATTTTTTGTGCCCGTTCTTTATCCCTTTTTACTGATTTTGTTTCAAGTTCATAAAATTGTTCTGTAATAAATCCTAGTTGCCTATCAGATACAGGTAATGATAATTTTCTAACAGTCTTCCTTTTATCATACTCTACAAAGGGTATATCTTTCAAGTCCAAAAACCTAGTTTCCCCTTCCAAATAAATACCATAGCGTGTATATTTTTCCCCAGTTTGACTGCTCACTTCATCCTTAACAGGAATTTCTCCCACCCCAGAGTAATGAATTTTACCTTTTACAAACCCTTTAGCTTGTGTTTTGGGGTATTCGGATAAATCCCATTCATCATCTTCTCCACGCTCCATATCAGCAGGTACTATTCTGCCATGTACTAAAATATCTCCAGGACGAACTGTATCACCCGTTTCAACTGCAGGATATCCTGAAAATACCATGGTGTCAACAATATAAGCATGACGAGTAGCCACAACATTAGTAGGTCCTTGTGGAATTTTTGGTTCAGGCTCTTTTTCTACTACTTTTATTAAGGCCCTAGTACCTGTTAATTCAACACCAGCCCACATTATTTCATCGTATTCAGCTTTCAAATCATTCTCTATATTAACAGGATCTACATCGGTTCTTCTTACTCCTGGTTGAAGTCCATGATCTTTAATGATCTGTTCAATTTCTCCACTGCTAACACGTTCATTCCCGGCAATATCAACAAACCATATAAAAGTAGATAGATATATAAGAACTACTAGTGTAATAAATAAACCCAATGTCAATGATTTACGTGTTTTCATCTTGTGGAATAAAAAAGGAAGTCCTTGCTTATTAACTATTTTCACTCTACAGCCAGTATTTTTTAGAAAGCTGCGTAAACGTGCGAAATCCCGAGCCCGAACTTTCGCTTTCATCCCACCACGGTATTTTTTTATATCCCATATCAAAATATTTTCTCTTAAAGCTAGATTTATGAATCGCTCTACTGCTACTCCCATAATAGTTATTTCCAAATAACCTATAATATAATACCATAAATTTGTCAAAGCCACCAAATACCCTCCAAAAAAACTATTCGCGAAAATCTATCTGGTCAATTTTCCCTTCAATCAAAATTTCATCTGTGTAAACATTTTTAACTAGTAAATCTAATCCTGATACACATAGTTCACCACCAGTAATTTTAATGCGAATTCGCCCTTCGGAATATTCAGAGATCCCTTTGTGATTTTCAACATAAAATTGAGTATTGCCAATGATAATTATTCTAGGTAAATTTAAAACTAAATCACGAGGAAGATCAAAAACTTCAGTAAACATTTTTCTAAAATTTTGTTCCTCTCTCAATTGTTCTCCCCCTCACCAATTAAAAAGCTTAAAAAATATTAAATTTTAACAGATACCAACTATAGATTACAACAGTACCTAACATAAAATATGTGTTTATTAACTTATATATTATCACAGCACAAAAAAAGGCGCTATTATATTCAAAATTTAAGTGAAATCGAAGATTTTAGCTATCAACATTCAACTTTAACCCAGCCAAAAAAAAAGGATGGATTGAAAATCCAATCCATCCTAAAGATGACGCTTACTTTTAGGTCTTCCCAAAATTTCAGTTAAAACAATTGCTCTCTTCAAATCTGAACTGTCTTGTAATAATTCTGATGGTTCAAACCGGCCAGACTTTGATTTTGTAGTTCGTTTATAACTGTCTTTATATGCTTTAGTAGCTCTAGCACTCATTTTTTTTGCTTTATGCTTACTTGTTTTCTGTTTATCTCGATAATTTTTTAATTTATCGTCTATAAAGGACCCATCTTCTCTGTAAATCTCACCCGAGTAATCTTCTACGTGGCCACCTTCAACAGGAGATTCTGTTTCTGCTTCTCCGAAAGGAATTCCAGGTATTTCAGGAAAACCTTCCGGTAAATTGATATCAGGTAATCCACTCTGCTGTTCACCTGTGTCTTTTCTTGAATCTCCGCTTTCTTTATTCATTTCCCTATCTCTACCAATTTCTCGTTCCCTCATTACTTTTCTATCTCTGCTCATTTCTCGATCTGTTCGCATTTCACTACTGGTTTCACTAGTTTGTTTTCTAGGATCTGGAATAGTAGGTTCCCTGTTTCTACCACTACTGTCGTTTTGACCGTCAGGTTTCGGAACTCTATTTCTGCGCTGCTGCATCTGACTGGCCGCATTGCGCAGGGCAGAGATAATTAATATGATGATAATCAACACTAATGTTTCCATGTTATCAATGCCCCCTTAAGTTTCCGGCCATATCACACAATTATTCATCACCATCTTCATCATCATCTTTTAGGGATCCACGATAATTTGGTGCATCACTCTCACCTGATTGATCACTTTGGGAAATATAACTTCTCATCTCAGTATCAGCTTGAATATTTTTCATATTGTAGTAATCCATTACACCTAATCTACCAGCTCTTAATGCTTCTGCCATAGCTAGAGGTACCTGAGCTTCAGCTTCTACAACCTTGGCTCTATTTTCTTGTACAGAAGCTCTCATTTCCTGTTCATGAGCAATCGCCATAGCTCTTCTTTCTTCTGCTTTGGCCTGGGCAATTCGCTTATCAGCATCGGCTTGATCAGTCTGAAGTTGAGCACCAATATTCTTCCCGACATCAACATCTGCTATATCAATACTTAGTATTTCAAAAGCTGTTCCAGCATCTAACCCTTTATTTAAAACTGTATGTGACATGTTATCAGGATTTTCTAGTACTCTTTTATGGTTTTCAGCAGAACCAATGGTAGTAACGATTCCTTCACCCACACGGGCAATCACCGTATCTTCACCTGCTCCACCGACAAGTCTATCTATATTAGCCCTAACGGTAACACGAGCCTTGGCTTTTACCTCAATCCCATCTTTGGCAACAGCGGCAACCACTGGAGTTTCTATAACTTTAGGATTAACGCTCATTTGAACTGCTTTTAATACATCTCGTCCTGCCAAATCTATGGCAGATGCTCTTTCAAAAACCAGAGGTATTTCAGCACGTTGTGCAGCAATCAAAGCATTAACTACATTATCTACATTACCTCCTGCCAGGTAATGTCCTTCTAATTTATTGACACTTAGATCTAATCCCGCTTTAGTTGCTTTAATCAAAGGTTTGACAACTTGTGCTGGTATTACTCTTCTAAGCCTCATCCCCACTAGAGTAAATATTCCAATTCTAACTCCAGCTGCTTGAGAGGAAATCCATAAACCTATGGGAATAAAGCTGAATAAAATTGATAACACTACAATGACCAGTGCAATCAAAATTAGTAGACCAACCAAAGATCCATCAATCATTCGTCATCATCCTCCTTACTTACTGTATTATTTGACTCGCGTACCACAATTCTAGATCCTTGCACATCCACAACTTCAATAGATCTTCCCTGTTCCAAATACCCCCCTTCACTGACTACATCTGTTCTTCTCCCAGCAATTTTTGCTGTTCCAGCAGGCCTTAAAGGTGTTTCCGTAACCCCGACTTCTCCCTTTAAATTTCTATGTTCAATATTAGTACCAACATATCCCTGTTCTCTACTTTCCGAATGTCTCAAAATTATTCTGTCCCAGAACCTAGTTCTGACAAAATATCTAAAGGCTACTGCCAGCACTATTATTGTTCCCAATAGACTGTATAGTAAAATCATCAAACCTTGGTCAGTACTTTCAGCAGATAAAACTATAGCAAAACCGAAAGAAATTATGCCCACAATACCGAATATACCAAATCCAGCCATGATAGCTTCCACAATCAATAAAATTACACCAGCTACAAATAACAGCAATACTTCATAACCAGCCAACCCTGCAAAAATATGTCCTCCAAAAAATAATCCAAAACTAATCAACCCAAGCAGGCCAGGCACGCCTAATCCCGGAGATGTGATCTCTATTATTAATCCTGCCATACCTAGTGTGAGTAATATAGATGCCACGGCAGGATTAGTGAAGAATCGAGCCAACCTTTCAGCCCATTCCATGCCGTACTCTTCTACTTGGGCATTCTCAAAACCTGCTTTAGCAAACAGTTCTTCGTAAGTATCTACCTCTCCATCAGCCATACCATGTTCCAAAGCTTGAGAACCTGACATTGTCAAAAGTTCATTTTCCTCGACTAATCCATCTATTTCCATTTCACTTCTAACCATGGCAGCTGCTATGTCAGGATCTCTGTCGTTTAGTTCAGCAGCATCTCGCATTCTGCTTTCCCAATAGCTCATCACCTTCTCATCAGCTTTTTCAGGACCCATTCTAGCTTCAGCAGCCCCCATGTATGATCCTGATGAGCGAACATAAATTCCATCTGCAGCCAAAGCTAAATACGCACCTGCTGAAATAGCATCTGGATTTACATAGGCATAAATGGGAATGTTTTCTTCCACAATTAAATCTCTTATTTCAAAAGCAGCTTCCAAAGTGCCTCCGGGTGTGTTCAAATCCAATACTATTAAATCAGCATTTTCATCTCTAGCACTGTTAAAAGCCCTTTCCAGAAAAGCTTGAAGTCCTCTCTCGATTTCATTCTCTACTGGAACTACATAAGCTGTATAATCACTTGTATTTTTACTTTTTGCCTCTAGAGATTCCTCTTGCCCAATAAAACCTGCCATGCCAATCGAACCGGCAACAATAAGTATCAAACATATAAAAACAGTAATTTTTTTGAATATTCCATTACCCAATTTGGGATCACCACCTAAGCTCTAACTTGGTTTCACAATAATATTTTAATCTAATATAGTAAGATTGTGAGAATTTTAAAATCTATTTTTATTATACGATAAAATTCTTAATAATTTCAATACTAGTTATTTGAATGGAGTTTTAGATGTACCAACCCTTGTAAAAAAATCGTTCAATCCAAGAGTTTAGCTATCAACATTTAAGTTTAATAAGCCTAATTTAAAGGTCAATTAAAGTTGAATGTTGATAGAATATAACAGCGTCAATTTAAAATAAGGGCCGTACGGCCCTTATTAAGTAGTAGTTCCCAACTATTTAATCAGATAATAAATCTTTAACTAACTGATTTACTTTTTTGCCATCAGCTTTACCTGTAACTTGAGGCATGACCTGCTGCATGACTTTTCCCATATCACTCATAGATTCAGCACTAACCTGGGAGATTGCTTCTTTTATTATATCAGACAGTTCATCATCGGTTAATTGTTCTGGTAAATACTCGTCCAGTATAGAAATTTCTTTTTCTAGGTCTTTTACTACATCTTCTTTGCCCGCCTGCCGGTATTCTTCTAATGAATCCTGGCGCTTCTTTTTTTCTTTAGAAATTAAATCTATTAGCTCATCTTCTGGCAAAGACTCTGAGGAACTGGATATTTCTAAGTTTTTGATTTCTGATCTTAACATTCTTATAACTGACAGACGAAACTTGTCTTTTTCTTTCATAGCTGTTTTCATATCACTTTGTAGCTTGTCAGCAATTCCCATAGCACAAATCCTCCCGCTCTTCTTTACTAAATTAACAATTATTTGCGGCTGTTTCGTTTTTCGGCAGCTTTGCGTTTTCTCTTTTCACTGGGTTTTTCATAGTGCTTACGTTTCTTAGCTTCACTTAGTACTCCACTCTTAGAACATTGTTTTTTAAAACGTCTTAGAGCGCTATCTAATGTTTCGTTTTTGCCAATCTTAATCTCTGCCACGGATTTGGGTCCCCTCTTTCACAACAAACAAATTTCTCAATAATATAATACCATTAATCACTA
>CAZKUS010000012.1:0-18372 GCA_964556025.1 uncultured Clostridia bacterium
TCATATATTGTAACTAAGTTAAAGTTGAATGTTGACAAGAATAAAACAGCACCTTTATTTAAACTGTTCCAACATTCTTTTATCATTATCAAAAAACAGTCTCAAATCACTTATTCCGTATTTGAGCATAGCTATTCGCTCAACTCCCATTCCAAATGCAAAACCAGTGACTTGATCAGGATCATAACCGGACATCTCAAAAACTCTGGGATGAACCATTCCTGCCCCTAATATTTCCAACCAGCCAGTTTTCTTACAAACACGGCACCCTGTTCCAGCACAGATGACACAAGAAATGTCTACTTCAGCACTAGGTTCTGTAAATGGGAAATAACTGGGGCGAAGTCTGATATCAACATTGGAACCAAACATCTGTCTAGCAAAATTAAGGAGAGTCCCCTTAAGATCACCCAAAGTTATACGTTCATCTACAACTAATCCCTCTATTTGATGGAACATAGGTGAATGTGTAGCATCATCATCTTTTCTGTAGACTTTACCAGTACAAATTATCCGAACTGGAATATCAGGTACCATTTCTTCCATTGTGCGAATTTGCACTGGAGATGTATGAGTTCTTAGCAAAATATCTTCAGTGATATACAGAGAATCTTGCATTTCTCTAGCAGGATGATCTTTAGGAATGTTAAGTGCTTCAAAATTATAGTAATCTGTTTCTATTTCAGGACCTTCAGCAATGTCATACCCCATGCCCAAAAAGATTTCATGTACTTCATCCAACACCTTTTTCAATGGATGTTTAGCCCCACGGTTAATTGATCTACCAGGAAGTGTAACATCAATTTTTTCCTGTTCCCAGCGCTGTTCCATTTCTATTTTTTTTAACTCTTGTTCGCGATTTTCCAAAGCCAACTCCACTTTATCTCTAACTTCATTAGCAAGTTTACCTACCACAGGTCGCTCTTCTTCAGACAGTTGGCCCATACCTCGCAAAATTTTCGTTAGAGCACCCTTTTTGCCTAAAAATTTCACCCTTATTTGTTCTAAGTCATTTGAATCTGTCACCTGACTAATTTCTTCCAAGGCATCTTTCTGTAAGTCTTTTAACTCATCTTTCATAGAACTACCCCCTAGATTAAAATAATTAATATGATTCAACAGCAGCACCAAACCAAAAAAAGCTTTCGCCCCCTGGGACGAAAGCTAAACTTCCGCGGTACCACCCACAATTGGTATAATACCCTCTTAAATATTTAACGGTAAAACCGGCCCGACCTACTTTTAATTCAGCCGGGCAGCTCCAGAGAGAACTTCAATTGAGTCAGCTTCAGACAATTCTCAGTCACTGATTGCCCTCCCTGTAGAAGCACATACTCAATCTACTTTCCCCTTCATAGCTGTTTTGTACTTAGTTAAATTGTCCATTTGATAAACATCAAACACTAATTTTTTGATTCTTATTATTCCTAAACCAATAAAATTAAAATAGATATAATTTCTAAATTTTAATGCATAAACTACTAGACGAATTTTTTGTCCCTTGAGTCTACTTGTTCTAGCAAGTCTCGATAAATCAAATAAGCAGTAACGGATCCCGTAAGTTCAAACATTCTCCAAAAAAAGTTAGCATTGACCATGCTGGGACCCCACCCTTCAACTGATTTAGGTGTATTATATCACACAGGGGGCCGCAAAACAAGTCAAAGCCTAACTATAAAGCATTTTAGATATTTCATACATTATAATAGATCCAGCGACTCCAGCATTTAATGATTCGGCTTTTCCTCTCATAGGTATCTTGCATTTTTGTACGTAATCAGTAGACATAAATTCGTGTTCTAAAAGTTCATTTGTTCCACAAAAACCGTGTACTTCATTTCCAACAAAAACCGCTACTGATGAATTGTTAATCTTCAACTGATCAATGGCCGTTCCATTATCAGGTTCAGCAATAAGGCTGATAAAATCTTCTGATTGTAATTTAGATAACAGATCCAGTACAATGCTATTTATACTTACTGGTATATGAAATAAAGAGCCCATACTACTTCTGACAACTTTATCATTGGTAGGATCAACACATCCTTTAGTGCAAATAACACCGTCATATCCGAAGGCATCAGCACTTCTAATTAAAGTACCCATGTTACCAGGATCTGATACTTGATATAGCACTAATACAGAATTACTACTAGCGAGGATTTCTTCTGCTGTATGAGGTATAAATTTAATTACTGCCGCTATTCCCTGGGGCTGATCAGTAAAAGTGATTTTTGAAAATAACTTCGGAGAAACTGCACGACATTTAACCCCCTTTTGTAAAAGAGATAATATCACAGATCTGTACATGTCAGTTTTTTCAATATCTTGTGAATACAACACATAATCAAACTCCATACCACTATGTAATGCTTCTTTAATTAATAATTCACCTTCAAGAGGTACAATCTGGTATATATGTCGCCATTTTTTTGAGCTTAGTTTTTGATATTTTTTGATCAGTGAATTATCATTACTTGTAATCATTGTTTCACATCCCAGGATATATTAATGACAGGGAGTCTTATTTATCTCAGACCCCCTGCCGTTTAATCAAGCTGTGTAAAGTTGAATGCTGATAGCATCTTTAAGTAAATTTACACACTTTTTTTAGCTAAATCTACTAAGTCGCTAAACCCTTCTTGATCGTTAACTGCCATATCTGCTAACATTTTGCGGTTAATTTGTACTCCAGCTTTTTTTAATCCATTGATGAATTTGTTGTAAGAAAGACCATTCTGTCTACATGCAGCGTTGATTCTAGTTATCCAAAGCTTGCGAAAATCTCTCTTTCTCGCCCTTCTATCTCTATATGCATAGTCAAGAGACTTCATCACTTGCTGATTAGCAATTCTATACAATTTACCGCGGGATCCGCGATAACCTTTCGCCATGCGCACTATTTTTCTATGACGTCTACGCCTGGTAGTACCCGTTTTTACTCTAGGCATCTTAATTACCTCCTTGATTGATCTAATTTCCTATAATTAATTTTTAAGGAAGAAGTTTTTTCATCCTCTTCTGGTCAGCACTACTCATAGTAGTGGGTTTTCTCAAATTTCTTTTTCTCTTAGGAGTCTTTTTAGTTAAAATATGGCTTTTGAAAGCTTTTCTTCTCTTAACTTTACCAGTGCCAGTCTTTTTAAACCTTTTAGCAGCTCCCTTATGAGTTTTCATCTTAGGCATGATTTGTCCTCCCTTCAATTCATCGTCAATATTGATTGAGAAAGTTATTCTTTATCTTGCTTTGGAGCAAGTACCATAATCATATTTTTACCTTCTACACTTGGCTTTTTCTCTACTTCCGCTACATCTTTTAACTCTTCAGCCATCTTATTACAGAGCTCTTTGCCATTTTCCGGATGAGTTATTTCTCTACCTCTAAACATAATTGTAACTTTAACTTTATCTTCTTTCTTTAGGAATTTCTTGGCATTGTTGAGTTTAGTATTAAAATCGTGTTCTTCAATATTAGGCCTGAGTTTTACTTCTTTAACATTAATTATTTTTTGCTTTTTCTTGGCCTGTTTCTCTTTTTTGTTTTGCTCATACTTAAATTTACCATAATCCATGATTCTACATACCGGGGGTTTAGCTTTAGGTGCTACTGTCACCAAGTCTAGACTGTTTTCTTCAGCGATTTTCATAGCTTCTTTTGGCGACATTACTCCTAATTGTTCTCCATCTTTACTGATCACTCTAATTTCACGAGCTCTGATTTCCTCATTCACGGGTTGCTCTTTGCTAATTGCTGTTCACCTCCTGAATTATTGAACGTTGCAAAGAAATAAAAAAAGAACGAGTACTGCTACTCGCTCTCACAATTAATCCAAAAGTACACTCTACTTTTGAGATTTATGACAAAAAGTGATAATAAACCACTTTTTCAGTTTCTAATTGACAACCCTACTAACTCTACGTTGTAAGGTGAGAAGCGAGTAGCTTCTTCTTTCATTTATTAGTATTTGTTTTTATTTACGAAAAAAGTACACCACATCACAACTTACAAGTCAATCATATTAAGAAAATCTTTTTTAATTGGTTGTGTTAAAATTGAAGAGTTCAGCTATCAACATTCAACTTTAACACAGCCTTAAATTTTGAAGCGCAAGCTAACTGTTAGCAATTTCTTTTTTCAACTCTTTTACCACTTCTTCGGCACTTTTAGCACCTAAATCACCATCTTCTCTAGTACGGACAGATAAAGTATTTTGGTCCACTTCTTCATCGCCTACTATTAGCATATAAGGCACTTTTTTAAGTTGATTATCTCTGATTTTGTAACCGATCTTTTCATTTCTATCATCCAAATGTGCTCTAATTCCTTCATCTTCTAATTTTTGTAGAATTTTTTGGCCGTAATCAATGTGACGGTCAGTTATGGGAATTATTACAGCTTGTTTCGGTGCCAACCATAATGGGAATTTACCTTCATAGTGTTCTATCAATAACGCAAAGAAGCGCTCTAGTGCACCATAGGCCACGCGGTGAATCATCACAGGGCGATGTTTTTGACCATCTTCACCAATGTAAGTTAGATCAAACCGTTCAGGAAGTTGAAAATCCAACTGAATAGTACCGCACTGCCAAGAACGGCCAATGGCATCCTCTAACTGAAAGTCGATTTTAGGACCATAAAATGCTCCGTCACCTTCATTGATAACATAATTTATACCGCGCTTTTCAAGTACAACTTGCAAAGCATTAATCGCCTTTTCCCAAATTTGGTCAGATCCCATAGCTTTCTCTGGTTTTGTTGATAATTCTACATAGTAGTTGAATCCAAAAACTTGATAAAATCGATCTATTAATTCAATCACTTTTTCCAATTCCTGTTCAACTTGAGAAGGCAACATAAAAATATGGGCATCGTCTTGGGTAAAACTTCTCACCCTCAACAATCCGTGCAAAGCACCAGACAATTCATGACGATGTACCAGACCCAGTTCTCCGATTCTCAATGGGAAATCACGGTAGCTGTACATACTGTTTTTGTACACCAACATGGCGCCAGGGCAGTTCATAGGTTTAATTGCGAAATCCTCATCATCTATTTCTGTAAAATACATATTCTCTTGATAATGGTCCCAATGACCCGAACGTTCCCACAAGCTGCGGTTTAAGATTATAGGTGTACTGATTTCCTGGTAGCCGGCTTTTCTATGTTCTTTTCTCCAAAAATTAATTAGTTCATTCATTATAATCATGCCATTATTGTGATAAAAGGGAAATCCAGGACCCTCTTCATGCAGAGTAAACAGTTCAAGTTCCCTGCCAATCTTTCTGTGATCACGTTTTTTTGCTTCTTCCAGTTTTTGCAAATAATCTTCTAACTGCGATTTTTTAACAAACGAAGTACCGTATATTCTCTGGAGCATTTGACGATCTTCATCACCTCTCCAGTACGCTCCTGCCACCTTCAACAAGTCTATTGCTGAAGCTTTCACTTTACCAGTAGAGGGTAAATGAGGACCTTGACATAGATCAATAAAATCACCTTGTCTATAACAAGTAATCTGTTCACCCTCTTCCAAGTCCTCGATCAGTTCAATTTTATATTCCTCACCCATTTCTTTGAATAACTTTATTGCCTCATCTCGTTCATAAATCTGACGCTCTATAGGAAGATCTTCTTCAATTATCATGTTCATCTCATCTTTAATTTTGTAAAGATCATTATCGGATAAAGAGTGTTCAAGATCAAAATCGTAATAAAAACCATCTTTGATAGGTGGACCTATACCCAGCTTTACCTGATCATACAATCGCTTCACAGCATGAGCTAAAATGTGTGAAGAAGTATGTCGGTAAATTTCTTCACCTTCTTCATCATCGAAGGTTAAAATTTCCACCTGACAGTTTTCCGTTAATTTTGCATTCAATCCTACTAAAACACCATCTACTTTTCCCCCTACAGCTTCTTTGGCTAATCTCTTGCTAAGCGATTCTGCCAATTGATAAACAGTACTTTCAGACTTAATTTCCTTAACTGACCCGTCTTTTAAAGTTATATTTACCATTTAACACCCTCCTACTTAATAGATTTTAATTACTAAAATATCTCAATTTGATCTTACGTATCCAAAATCCATGAATCAAATTTAAAACAAGGCGCTGTTATATTGCTATAAAAATTCAACTTTAACACAGCCTAAATAAAAAAAATCGCCCCATCATGGGACGAGCAAGTACGCGGTTCCACCCAAGTTAGCCGATAATTAAAAAAATATCCAGAAATCATCGACTATCTCTACCCGTTAAGGCCGGGACACCTGTACACCTACTATTATTTCAGCATACCAGCTCAAAGGTGGTTTTCAGACACTTATTCCAGCATTACTCGCTTCCAGCCAGGACGAGTATTCTCTGTTTCCGGCAGTAAATGCCTTACTTTCCTCTTCATCACCTTTACCCTGTAAATTGTTAAATATTATTATAGTTATTTTACCCATCTTTGTCAATAGATAATATAGATAAAACCCACTTGAAACAAACCAATAATAAAACCTAAAATGCCACCTAATTTTTTGATAAATGTCAGTTCCCGCTTGGCTAGACGAAAACTAATCCACTCAATCTCTCTAGTATCTAAAGCTAATACTTCTTTCTCTATTAAAGCGGAAATATCGATTTTGGCAGTCAGGTTGTCCACCACAATATCAAAGTTTTTATTTAAAGAGATCGATACTTCTCTCCCCACAGCCTGTCTCAATACCTCACTAACTCGCTTTCTCAATACAGTAGGTAAAAAACTTAATCTCTTTTCCATCCTGTTTTCTACATGTTCATCCACTGATTTTCTGATATCAGTTATTACTCCGTCACGATCAATTTCCGAAGCTAGATTACCCCTAGTAATTAATTCTTCGGAAATCACTCTACTTAAGGTTTTAGCTATTTCAGGTTTTCTTCGTGACAAAAGTCCTTGGATTTTAAAATTAGTTATCGGGATCACAACAGCTTCATGGGGCCAAAACAATAGTTTAATAGCTAAAAAATTAGTAAACCAACCGATAAGCCCTGATAAGACCGGTATAAGTAATATTCGTAAGTCTGGAGTTCCCATAGTTCTACAACTCCTTGGATTTGTCTATTTTAACTCTGGTATCACTTTTGTGTATACAAGTTATTACAATCCTAAATGCTGTTATTAACAGTCATCTATAAATAGATCTTAACTTTTTTACTTGATCTTAACTTTATAATTATACTGATTATTTATATTTTACCAAAAAATTAGCTTGGGCAAAAATCACAGTATTCACAGTATTTAACCCTTTCTCTGAATACATACTCTAATACTTCACATATACCACTGTCTTCTCCTTTGGTTTGACTGCTCCTACTTTCGTGTTGACAATGTGTATGAAGTACTATAGTTTCAGGGACTAAGTGAAGCAGTGCCATCAACACTAGGTCATCTTCTTTCATATTTATTTCTGGTTCTTCTATTACAATCTGTTCTAAATAATTTTGTGATAATAAGTTTTTGTGTTCATCCCACATTTCAATGTTATCCGGATTAGGTTTTAAATGAATTTCACTAACTCCAGTCTCTTGATTATCAACAAAGTTTTTTAATAACTTCAAATACTCTTCAAATTCTCGATCTATCAAATATTCATCAATCAATTCATCCAATAGTTCATTTAATCTCAAAATCACTCTAGAACACCTAAAATTTAAAAAACCTTCTACTATCAATGCACGATTATTTTCGAAGTGTTTGACTATTTCGCAATGAACACATTCCAATTCATAAGATAATAAGTTTTTTACAAACTGAGATGAAGATTCAGAAAAAGCAGATGAAATTATATAATTATATTCGTGTTTACTTAAATGCCAGTGTTTTTTTAAAGCCATTTCAAACATAATAGATGGACCTATCTTATAAATTATATTATAAGATAGATGTTCACAAAACTCATCAAAAATTTTCCGGTCCACAAAAGTCAAGCTGCACAATTGAACATCAAATTTTAATATATCTGTTTCCAAAATAATTTTAGGGTAATTTTGATAACAGTACTCCTTTAACATATCATGTAATGACGATTTATATACACTTGTAAGCAAATTTATCTCCATGATTTTTCCCACCTCTCCTTTCACAAACATTATATGTGTTACAGCCTGGTCACGTTTCTTGTACGGGTTATCAACAAATTTGATTTTTGCAGATATGTTCCGGAACACATATAAATTAGAGCGAATATTCATCATAATTTCAGTAATCCCCTTGATAAATATACTTCAATATGCTATATTATTAATGTCAATCACACATGGGTCTGTAGCTCAGTGGGAGAGCGCTTCCTTGACGCGGAAGAAGCCGCAGGTTCAATCCCTGCCAGACCCACCATAAAAGTTAATGCGCTGTTATATTCTATTGCTATCAACATTCCAACTTTAACAAACCATTAAAAAAAGCCAGGGTTAAAAACCCTGGCTTTTTTTAATAACCTTACTTAATAGCTGCAAAATCTTCTATTGAACCATCCGCATTCATTCCACCGAATCCATCATATGCAACCACTTGGCAGTAGGTACATGGTATATATAAGCGTATTTCGGCTTTATCTGCATAATTTCAAAAACCGCTCGTAAGTACAATTCTATCTGTCTTTGGTATTTGAGTTTCAAATTACTCAAATTTTCCTGTAAATCTCTGTTACCCAGTTTATCAGTTTTAAAATCAATCAAGTGATAATTACAACCATCCCAAAACAGATAATCAATTACACCTTGCACAACAATTTTCTCATCTTTCACCTCTTCACATTGCCCTTTCAGATGTTCATAAATCTCATGGGCAGGAATACCAATAGTAAATGGCAGTTCGCGCTTTAGTCCTTGGGGAAAATCGCGTATTTTCTTCCCTAAATCACTGTCAAAGAACTTGCAGATAGATTGTTCCCAGATTACTTGCCTCTGTTCTGAACTTAACAAGTTCTTATCCACCATTTTGTCCAACTGATCGGCAATCATCTCTTCATTCAGATCAAGACAAACAGGTATATGCTGAAAAACCAAATGAACACTTGTTCCCACTTCCGCACCTGTCAAACCAGAACCCTGTTTCATGAAATCAGGACGTTTGCTCACATTCGCTTTACTAGATTCATAAATAGAAGTGATTTTGGCGTCTTCAGGTGCCCTCCACTTAGATAGCTCTGTTACTGATGATTTACCAACTAATTTAGTACTTGCTTGATATGGATAAACATAATCGATAGCAGACTCTAATTCGTCAGTCAGCTCTTTAGCTTCCACTTCCTTAGGTTGTTCAACTTCTGTCATTTCTGCAGCCATATTTAGTAAATACTTTTCCCAGTCCATAACACCTGATATTTCATTATCTTGATCAACTTCTTGCCAGACCTGGTATCGGATTCTCACTTCATCTGTAAGATTAGGTAATACCCAATCCAAATAACTTTGAGAATTAGCCGGATTTTTATAACAACCAATTTTGTCTTTAATATTTTTATCAGAACCAACCAAATATAGTTTTTCCTTAGCTCTAGTCATGGCCACATACAATATACGCATTTCTTCAGCCAAAGTTTCTCTATTTAACATCCCCTTAATCGCATGATGAGCTATTGTAGGATATTTTACCCTAGTTTTTAGATCTACCAGTTTAGGTCCTAAGCCTAAATCTTTATGAAGCAGTAGATCCCCTCTTTGATCGTTAAAGTTAAAGTTATTACCTAAACCCATAATAAAAACTACCGGAAATTCCAAACCTTTACTTTTATGTATACTCATCATTCTGACTACATTATCATTTTCATTGACAGTACGTGCTTTACCCAAATCATAGTCTTGTTCCATAAGTTTATCAATAAAATTGAGGAATTTAACCAAACCAGAATGAGTAAAAGAATCAAATTGGAGCGCACGATCATAAAAACTCCACAAGTTAGCCTGTCTTTCCCGGCCACCCGGGAAACCGGCCACATAAGCCAGAAGATCTGTAGTATGGTAAATATCCCAAACCAATTCAGCTAAATTTTTCTCCCTAGAAATTGTCCGCCATCTGTTGAGTTTTTCCATAAACTCACTTATCTTAACTTTAAGTTCGCAGTCTGATAGATTTTCTTGGGCTGTTATCACAGCATCATAGTATTCTCCCCAAGGGCTGTAAGATCTGATTTCCATCAAATCATTACTATCAAGACCAATTATAGGAGAACGCAGCACACCTGCAAGAGGAATGTCTTGCCTAGGATTGTCGATTATTTTTAATAAGGACAGCATAATCTGCACTTCTTGAGCAGCAAAATAACCTGTATCCAGTTCTGCATACAACGGTATTCCATATTCAGTAAAAATATCAATCACCTGTTCCGCCTGTTCTTTAGTTTTACGACCTAAAATAACAAAATCTCTATATTCTAGTTCTCTGTAGTCATCAATATCGCCGTCAAAAATTTTAAGACCATTTTGCACATAATCAATGATAGTTTTGGCGATCAACCTTGCCTCTCTCTCTGCATCTCCTTCTCCTGGGTTATCTTGATCTTTATCCAACAGTAAGGCTTCCGTAATTCCATCTATCATTTCCCGATTTTCAAAACTGTTTTGTTCAGTATCTTGAGCAGTTTGGTACTTCTCCCTTGAGGGTCCCCCTGACTTTAACTCCACTGATTCGTCATATTCCAAGCCAGTTAAATCTTTAGACATAATAGCTTTAAAAAAATCATTAACACTATTTAGTACAAAAGGAGAAGATCTAAAATTATCCTGTAACTCAACCAACTGACCTTTTTGTTCATCAGTTTTATACTTATTATACTTGTTTAAAAATAGTTCAGGTTCTGCTAGACGGAATCTGTAGATACTCTGTTTTACATCACCCACCATAAATAGGTCAGGATGATGAGATTCCTCCCCTGTCAGAGCTTGTAAAATGGCATTTTGCACTTCGTTAATATCTTGATATTCGTCTACCATCACTTCTCTAAAGTGCTGCCATAATTCTTGAGTGATTTCAGGATAATCTGTCAGCAATCTAAATACATAATGCTCTAGATCAGAAAAATCTACAATTCCACGGGAATTTTTAACTTGGCTGTAATTACTATTCAATTTCAAAACAATATCAATTAATTTAACCATAGTTCGCGAAACTGTAGTTATATCTAAAATCAGATCTTTTTCCGTCCGGCTAAAGTAATTAGTAACCATTTGCTCAAAATCTTTTTTAGCTTGATTTCTATGTTCTTTCCCCAGTTCTTTTAAATCTTCATCTACTTCCTCATTGCGAGAAATTCTCGGAAGCCTAGCAAATTTCAGTGCTGAAAATTTTTCAGACACAGAATCCCACTCACAACCTGGACTAAGCTGCTCAACATATTCTAACAATTTGGTTATTTCGCTAAGCTCATATTCGATTAATTCACTGTATAGATGAGGACCTCCTGGGGTTTCACAGAGCTGTTTAGCCTGTTCTAGACTTTCTTTACAGTTGGTAAGAGAAATAATTACATCACGCTTAATACTGGAAAAATAGACTGTATTGGATATATATTCATCATGATTAACTTGAAAATAATCTTTCATATTTTTAAGCCATGTCCCAGGTTCGGGATGACTGCGAGAAAACCTGTGCAAAGTGAGTATCATTTTGACCAATTTTTCATCATGTTTATCGCCACCATAAGCGTCAACCAATTGGTAAAATTCATCTTCACCCTGTTGGTATTCCAATTCCACAAGTTCCTCCATGGTCTCTTGGCGCAACAATTCTGAATCATATTCACTAGCTACAGTAAAACCAGGATCTAAGTCCAAATAATAAAAATAATGACGCAATAAATCCAAGCAAAAAGAATGTAATGTGGAAATTTCAGCTTTATTTAACAGATACAACTGTCGTTGTAAGTAATTGTTTTCTGGTTGTTCATTTAGTTCGGATTTCAATGCTTTGGCAATTCGTTCACGCATTTCACTGGCTGCTTTTTCAGTAAAAGTCACCACCAAAATATTGTCTACTGACAAAGGATCTTCTGGATTTTTAACCCTGGAAATTATCCTTTCAACCAATACCGCCGTTTTCCCTGATCCAGCTCCAGCTGATACTAACATGTGATGATGGTTACCTTCTATTACCTGTCTTTGTTTATCGGTCCATGTATTAGTTTCTCGGGACTCAGCGCACATAATTTAACAATCCCCCTCTTTAGCCGATTCTTTCAGTATAAGATCCAGGTAATCATCCCCGTCGGGAACTTGCCAAAAATTATGTTCACTGTAATTTAGATCAAACTGGCAAGCAGGTAAATACGGGCAGTAATTACAAGCGGTTTGATCACCATCTTTAAAAGGATGTGGAGCTATTTCTCCTGATAATAGTTTTTTTCCCAATTCCTGCAGCTTGGTTTCTGTAAAATTTAACACGGAAGTGAATTCATCTCGGGATAGAACTTTACTGTTTTTGTAAAATTCAGGCTTGTTTTTCTTAAGTCCATAAGGTAACAAAGATTGAGAGTCTTCGTCATCTCTAGTCATAAGCTCTAATAATTGTGGGTCTTTAATTACGTATCCTTTCATCTTTAGTTCAGATTTTAGTTTGCTTTCAGCTTCACTTGGACTTAGAGGCAATTTAAAATTTATTATAGGATTTTCCACTCCAAAATACAACATCCCACCAGGATAAACTGTTTCCTGTCCACCAAAAAGGCCACTCCCGTTTTTAACAGCCACATCCATATAAGCTGACAATTGTAAATCCAATCCCCAATATAGTTTACGCAGATCTAAATTGTTAGCTCTTCCTTTGTAATCAATTACTCGCAGATATTTTTCTCCTTGATATTCTCCTAGATCTACCCGATCAATTCTACCTTTTAACTCTAAAGTTTTATCAGTATTAGGTATAGCTAATCGTGGTCCATTCAACTCTCCTTTACTACCAAAGCTCACTTCACTTGCTATAGGATAAAAACCTGCCTCATTACAGTAGCGGGACAAAAACTGTACCGAGCGGTGTAGTAGTTCTATTAATTTCCGTCTAAAATACTTATACCTCTCAGAGGCCAACAAAATTTTATTTTGAAGCCTATATGTCAAAACATCAACGATCTGTTCAATTAATTGACGACTCTCACCACTAGTTATATTTTCCCAACTAAGACCTTGCTTTTGTAACCGCCCCCAAAACATGCTCAAACCGGCATGATAAAATAAACCTAAACTTGCCGGTTCTAACTTAAAATACTGGCGTTCCATTAACTTTAAATTATTGTTAGCAAAGTATTTAAACGGGCATTGACAGTAGCTTTCTAGGGCAGAAACTGATGTTACTATGGTTTCAGAATAATTTTTTTCAATTATTTCATCTGACAACTTAGACAAACGGTTTTTATATTCCATCCCTCTAATTTCCGGGGCCATAAATAGTCTATCGGAATAATTTGATATTAAGTACTTCAGTAATCCGTTTTTATCTGCCGCTAAATAGTCGGGTACACCCACATTGTTCATCAATTTAGTCAAATACGTTATGCACTTTTGGAGATCGATTATGTATTCATGAAAATCATCAAAATTATCAGGAGCATCGCTCTGATAATGTATTTCCAATGCAGGAAAGATCTCCTCTAATCGACTAATGATTGATGAAGGTGATATGTGTTTACCTTCATTATCAGCTGTGGGATAGCTCAAACACAAATATTGTGCAGGTTGAGTGATAATGCTATAAATTAAGAACTGTTCTTGAAATAATTTTTGCTCTGTTGTAGGAGCAAATTCTAGATCGTATTTTTTTAGCTCCAATCTTTCAACATCATCTATCAATCCTTCATCTCGTATTTGTATAGGATAAGAACCCTCAGAAACCCCTGCCATAAATAGTATCTGTAAATCTTGATAACGACTTCTGTCTGCGGTTCCAATCACAACTTGATCTAATGTAGCTGGGATAAGCCCTAGTTTCAGATTAGCTAGTCCTGATTCTAAAATCTGTAGATATTCTGGTAATGTAACATTTCTATCACCTAAAAAAGCTACCATCTGTTCTAAAACTTCAATTACAGAATCCCAAATTTGATTATGCAATTGCATCTCCGAAAAATCCTGCCTGTCAGCTGCCGCTTGTGACCAAGTTTCTAATTTACTTTCAACCTGAAGTTTTTCTAATAAATTCCATACAGTTACCGAAATATCTCTTACAGTCAATAAATCACACTTATTTGTAGTCAAATTATTCACAAAATCATTTATTGTGTCCTTTATTTTGTTTTTAATATGATTTATTCTATCCAACTGTTCTTTTAGTTCACCTTTTGGTTCTTGAGGTTCTTGTTCTAATTTAAAGTTGATATTGTACTCCCATTTATCATTACTTTTCCAATCAGCCCCTGATATTCCATGGGCTAAAATATAATTTTCCAAAATAAAAATATCTTCATCTGAAATTGGGAAAAGCCCTGTTTTTAACATTCTAATCAACGGTTCATAATCCCAGTTAGATATAATGGTCTCCAAACTAGCTCTCAACAACTCTATTAACGGATGATGGTGAACTGGTTCTTTTCTATCAAAGAAATGTGGAATATCAAAATCTTGAAAAACCGCTTTTATTACTGATTCGTACTCTTCCATGTCCCTAACTATAACGGCAATATCACGGTATCTAAAGTGACATTTTCGCACTGACAGTTTTATCTCCCGGGCTATTTTATCTATTTCACTGCGAATTCCCGTAGCTTCCACAACTTTGATACTATCAGGAGTTTGTTCATATTGTTGAATTCTGTTTCTCCCCCACTGGGATTCTAAATGTTTTAAGCTGGGATTATTGCTAAAACGAGGTTTATTCGATTCCGTTGTGGGAAAAGTCTTTGTTGCTAAAACTTCAGTACTATTTTTTCTACACAAGTCCAATATTTCATTATAAGTTTTGATCACAGGATGAAATACATTTAACTCACTATCTGATGTATCAGTTTGATTTACAGGAAGGGTTAAAGCTAATTTAACTTTATCACAATTAACTAGTAACCCTTCAATAATATTCAGTTCTTGAGGAGTAAAGCCTGAGAAACCATCTATATAACATTCAATTCCGTTTAAAAAACTACAGTCACCTATGTACTCACTTGATTTAGCTAATTGGTCCTCTTGGTGCTGTAAATTCTCCGCTTCCAGAAATAGCTCATAATCTTTGTACAGCACAGCCAATTCTTCCAGTTTTTTGCTCATATGAAGGTTTTCAAGCTCTGCTGTCACTTGGTCAATCTGTTCTGGTGTTATTTCATACATTCTAGCTTCTGATATCAAACTAGACAACTTTTCTGAAAAACTCACTCGTTTAGCAATTTTACCTAATACTTGCAGTTCTGATTGCCTTTTAAGTAATATGTTTCGTAAAATCATCTCTTTCCCAGTATCTGTTAGATTCTTAAATGCATAACTGCCTTGTTCTTGAAGTACTTTCCCAGATAAACGTTGAAAACTCAATATTTCCAATCTACTAAAGCCTGTCAAATAACTTTTATTTAAAATTGCTTGTTCCATTTGATAAGTAGCTTGTTCAGGAACTAATAAAATAATCGGTGGACCAGAAGGATTTTCAGCTAATTTAGCACATAATTCATCGACGATAAAATGAGTTTTCCCACTTCCTCCCGATCCTAATAAAAATTGTAGAGACATACTCAAAAGCCCCCTTCAATATTTCTCACACTAAATAAATTACACCGGTCTATCCCGGTGTAATTAGATAGATAAATAGATCAATGCCTTATTTCAAATTTAGCCAAGTTCTCAATAGCATCTACCCAGCTTTTGTCTACATTATCTACTTTACCTGTTCCGACTTCATTGTTTTCTAAAATTTGAACAAACTCTTGCAAACGATCTTCATCGCCTTCTGCATAAACCTCCACTCGTCCATCGGGCAGATTTCTCACATATCCACCGGAAATATCGATTTCTTTCGCCACTTGTTTTACAGAAAAACGCATTCCTACTCCCTGCACAATACCAGATAAAAAGCAGTGACAAGCGGTTTTGGCCACAATAACACCCCCTGAAAAAATTGTAAGTTTATCTAATTTTTATGTATATCGGGAATACTTGGTCTATCCGGCTGTTCCGGTTTTTCTACTGGTGATTCATCAAGCGAACGGTCAGGTGAAATATCAGGAAAACTGTCAGGAACTACATCATTAAAATCTTCTACAGCATCTTCAGGATCAGCATCTTCAGGATCAGCAGTTTCCTCCTTTTCTTTGTCATCGGTTTCATTTTCTTTGCTTTTTTCTTCGTCTTTAAAATTAATCTCTACAGTATCTTGTTCACCTCGATATTCTACATATCCTCCAAAAGCTTCTCCTGCAAATCTAAATGGAATATAGGTTCTGCCATCAATTATTTCGGGTGTGACATCAAGTTCTTCACTATTACCGTCAATGATAGCTTCATTATGATCTGGTGACATAACAACTCTCACATCATCACTGATACCATAGATAAGGCGGTCATCTCCATCCCAATCCATTTCTGCGCCAAACCCATCCAATACAGGTCTGGCCGGGAGCATAATCCTGTTTGAAATCATCTTCGGTGGATGTTCCAAAGGTAGTAGTTCGCCGTCTATTTCAACTGACAGCTCCGGTATTTCTTTGTAACTTTCTTTTTCTAAAGCCTGACTAGTTTTAAAAAACCAAGAGCTCATAACCAAAATTGAAAAGATTAATATCAGAGCTATTTTAAGTTTTTGTATAAAACAATTGAAAGACAAAGTTGCCAACATGTATATCACCCTTATAAAAAATTATTTTAAGTTCAAAGATAATAGCTAGTCCACCATAAAAACTTGAGTTACGGATATAGCTACTACCCACCCTACAATAAACAACAATACAAATAAAATTAATTGAATTAATCTCTTAGTCACTATTTCTCCACCCCGTTAACTATCTAGTTTTAATTCTGCATTCAGTTTAAATTTTATCATAACAACGTTCAATATCATAATAATTATCAGAGCCAATCCTGCAGAACCAAACATTACCATTCTCGAATATTCTACCAATAAGCCATAGGCCGGTGGTCCAAAAGCCACACCAAAAAAACGCACACTTCCATACAAAGCAGTTATACCACCTCTGGCTTTCCCAGAAGCAGTACTCGTTACTAATGTATTTACCGATGTGAGTACTAATCCAGTGCCAATTCCAATGAAAATTATCCCGGTAAATAAAGCATAGTTATTATCCAAAAAAACAATAATTTCTATTTTAGCTAAAAAAGAGATCAGTAATCCCAATACCACCAATTTGCCCATAAATTTTTTGGATTGGACAATATGCCCTGTAGTATACGAAGTGATAGCCATAACCACCACGGGAAGAGCCAAAACAAAACCCTTACTTGCTCCAATTAAATTATATCGAGTTTCAAGTATATCTGAAAGGTAAGATAAAGTGCCAAAAAGAGCAAATAACACTATAAACCCGGCTAAATAAGTGCTTAATAATACATGATATTTTTCACTAAAAACTGATATTATACGGCCAAAATACCCCTTTTCATTCCTACTTACACTATCTCCCTTTTTCTTTGGTTCTTTTAATACCAAAGCCAGTAAGATCGCAATTGGAGCTGAGAAAATAGTATACACAAAGAAAACAGAATACCAAATCCAAACAACCAATATTGCCCCTAAAATGGGACTCACAACTTTTCCTAAACCATTGGCAGCTTCTAGAACTCCCATGGCTTCGCTTCTCTCACCAGATTGAAATAAATCGCCAGCTAGTGCCATAGCTATCGGACCTGTTCCTCCAGCTCCCAATCCTTTAACCCCTCTACCGAAAAGCAGCCAAGAATAAGGATTCTCAGACAAAATAGGTGCCAAACCACAAATTAATCCACCTATGGCATATAGTGTAGTTGCTACAATTAAAACAGGCTTTCTACCTACTTTATCAGAAATAAATCCCACAATGGGAATTGTAATACCTGCAGCTACCGAAAACACAGTTACAAGTAAGCCTACTTGTAGTTGGCTGATTTGTAATTGACTTTGAATCTCAGGAAAAGCCGGTATTATTAATGAATTTCCCAATACCATAATAAAAGGAACGCCACTCAAGGCCGCCAAGTACTTTTTTGTCTCTTGCTGCATAATTGCCACACTCCTTGCTGAAAAATGCGATTTCCCAGAAAATAATTTTTTTTACTTAAAGCTCTTTACAAATAGGAGGTTATTTGCTATACTAGTTTACGTCCGATAAGGAAATAATATCAAATACGCGCTGGGGTGGCGGAACAGGCAGACGCAAGGGACTTAAAATCCCTCGGGCAAACCTATTTGCCCGTACCGGTTCGATCCCGGTCCCCAGCACCATT
>CAZKUS010000013.1:0-18170 GCA_964556025.1 uncultured Clostridia bacterium
ATGGAAGAACTATGGTACCAATTCGTTTTGTTGCTGATGCTTTAGGTGCTGAAGTTAAATGGGACGAGGAAAAAAATATTGTAATGATTTACACTTCGGAAGAATTTAAAGAAACTCTTTTAGAAGAAGTCCAAGAGTATACAGACGATGAAGTTCGTATGATTTTTCGAAAAATATTCAGTTTTTTAGAACAAAAAAGTGAGATTCTTAGTATCTTAACTATTGAGACATTAAAATCAGGTTCTAAAGACAAAAACATCTTCTATTTGTTACATCCAATTTACGAGAGAACTTTAAGCGATCTGACTGAACGAGGATATCAAATTGATGATTTCACCGAACAAATAATATACATGTTTTTTTACGGAACAATTCCAGCAACAATATTTATTTCTCTAAATGATAAGTGGTCCGAATTTTATGAATCCGACCCACAATACACCAAAGAATTGTTTCAGCGACAAATGGAAGATTTCTATGTCAATTTTTATCGTGAAATAACTGGCCGTAAGATCGGGACCTATTAATAATTTTGTAGAGTCACCATGATAAGGGGGAGGGGAAATATGAGTTACAAACATTTGATTGGTTCAGCTGTAATAAATCAGGGATTAGATTTTATAGAAAAAGACCCCTACAACAATATCCCCAAAATATTAAAATACATTCGAAAATTCACTGCTTTTAAACATCACAAAAGTGCTATAGATAAGTTTGAATCCGCCTTTAAAGATACAAACAGTAATTGGCATCAATTTACTGAAAAAATTCTTCATAATTACAATAAAAACTTTATCAAAAAATTTGTAACAAATTTTGTATTAAATTCAGTTATTTTAGGTAGAAAAGTATCACTGGAATACAGTGAGAAATATGACTGCAATGTTCCTTGGGCTATTTTAATGGACCCAACTGCTGCTTGCAATTTACAGTGTGAAGGTTGCTGGGCTTCAGACTATGACAGCAATAAATCACTGGGATACGATACTATGGATAGAATTATAACAGAAGGGAAAGAATTAGGAATTTATATGTATATTTTTTCTGGAGGCGAACCATTTATAAAAAAAGATGAGATATTTGCTCTAGCCGAAAAACATAATGATTGTGCATTTTTATCCTTTACAAATGGTATTTTGATTGACGAGCAAGTAGCAGCTAAACTACAAGACATAGGTAATTTTGCCCTGGCTATAAGCGTTGACGGCTTTGAATCCTTGTCTGATGAACGCCGCGGAGAAGGGACTTTCAGTCAAATTGACCGCACCATGTCCATACTAACTGATTATGGAATTCCTTTTGGTTTTTCTACCACTTATCACCGCTATAACACAGAAGTTGTTGCATCAGAACAGTATATAGACCTGATGATAAGTAAAGGCTGTTTATTTGGTTGGTATTTTACTTATATGCCCATTGGTAAAGATGGAACTCCGGATATGTTGGCTACCCCTGACCAACGAGAATTAATGTTCAGACGTATTAATGAGTTTAGAGAAAATAAAGCAATTTTTTTAATTGACTTTTGGAATGACGGAGAGTTTACCGAAGGATGTATAGCTGGTGGAAAAAACTATTTGCACATAAATGCCAATGGTGATGTTGAGCCTTGCGCTTTTATCCATTATGCCAATATAAATATTAAAGAGCATAGTTTATTAGATGCTTTAAAATCACCACTATTTCAAGAATACAAAAACCGCCAACCTTTTGATGATAATTATTTACGACCCTGTCCACTACTGGATAATCCGGAAATTTTAACCGATATGGTTAATAAATCGAAAGCGTATTCAACTCAACTAAAAGCAAAAGAGCCTGTAGAGGAAGTGGCAGGAAAATGTAAGCATATATCTCAAAATTGGGCGGTAAAAGCCGAAAAGCTATGGAGTCAAAAATGTACAGCTTCCCATAAAAATAAGTAAAAAACCCCCTTCAGGGGGTTAACTTTTGTCAATTTTATTTTCTTCTGTAGGCATTATTGCTAAAATACTTTCTCCACCTTTAACTTTCTGGCCGGATTCTGCTTTTATATCAGCATCCAAAGGAAGATACAATTCCGTACATGAACCAAATTTGATCATCCCATAAATTTCACCACAGTTTACTCTTTGGCCTGCCACTACTTGAGATACTATTCTCCTCGCTACAAAACCAGCGATTTGCACTACAACAAAAGGTTTGCCATTATTATCGATAAAAATGGCATTACGTTCATTTTCCTCAGAAGCTTTGTCTTTCCAAGCTAATAAGTATTTCCCAGGGTAGTATCTAGATCCCATAATATTTCCTTTTACAGGAGATCTGTTCATATGCACATCAAACAGTGATAAAAAAATTCTTATCCGCTTCATTTTGTTATTAGTAAAATTCACTTCTTCCACTTCATCCACCTGCATAACCCTACCATCAGCAGGCGAAACTACTGCATTTTGTTCTGAAGGTGGATATCTTTTAGGATTTCTGAAAAAAGCTGCAGTAAAAGTAGCTAAACCAAGAAACGCAGTCATTAACCACCAGTTACTAAAAAACCAAGCAATTAAAGCACCCAAGAGAAAAAATCCTATTGTGCTAAACCCATGTCTAGAAATTGTAAAAGTTCTCATAATAACTCCTCATCTCTTCTTTTTCTCTCAAAATACAAATAATTCAAAATTGTAGATTCATTACTCCCATTAGTTCACTTGTAATGTACCATGATATAGCATCAATTACAATACTATTAACGTAAATATTTTGTCAACGGAGTTATTATTCATTTTGGTGATTTTGTTGATCTTGGTGATTTTGATTATCTTGTATATTTTTCAATGCCTCGTACCGCGCTTTGAGTATCTGCTCGTGTTCAGCTTCATCTCTGCGCATTTGCTCAAACATGCTCTTTGCTTTAGGGTCACCGGACTTTTCTGCCAATTCTTGGTAATGTTCTTGAGCTTTTCTTTCTGATTTTATAGCTTGTCTAATGCCTGCCAACAAATCATCCAATGTCTTTCACCTCCTTGAAATTTATTACTAAAATACCAAATTTTCGGTTACTATCTATTTTTTTCATTTAATTCTACAGTATTTTTGGCACCTGAATAGGCACCAATAGCTGATAATCCTATAGATGTCCCCCAAATAATAGCTTTTTCTGGCTCACCTGGTGCTAAATAGATGTAGCCTAAAATATTTCCAATTATCAGAGATACTATTGGAGCTAATTTAGCTGGCATCCCCATTTTTTTGCAAACTTGAACCAAACCCATAACTAAAGGTATTAGCATCACATCGTAAGCTTCATATTCCAAAAAAATCCCCTCCCCTTGACATGTTTACCTCCAATACAAGTATATGTTAATTGAAGTTTCACAATCACCGAGAAGGGGAATTAATCATTTTATTCATTATCATCTTCATATCGTGCATCAAAGTCGGCATCGTAATAATCAGTATTTTTTGTGCTCTTGAAATTACCGCTTCCATTATAATGATGGGAATAGATTTTAAAGTTACCACTTTTCATCATTTTATCCACCAAGTTAGCAAATAAGTTTTTCCACAGATATCTAGTAACAGGTATCAATAGACTTATACCAAAAACATCTGTCATTATACCAGGAGTCAGCAGTAAAGTGCCGCCAACCAAAACACATGCTCCATTGTAAATTTCATCCGTGGGAAAAGTCCCTGTTGCCAACTTATTCTGCAATCTACGTATCACCAGAAATCCTTGACTTTTAGCTAACAAAACTCCTACAAAACCTGTAATAGCAACTACAAAAATAGTAGGTGCAGTTCCAATTCCCTGTCCTAATCTCACTAATAACCATACTTCAATTAACGGCACTAAGGTGAATAGCAAAAGTGCTTTGACAAGCATTTGTAACCTCCTGCCTTAAATTAACTAGAATTCTTGAATCTATTATTTTGCTTTTTCTGCTATCTCTTGATAAGTATCAGGCAACTTTTTCGATAGAGATATAGGTTTTCCCGTTTCGTCAACAAACGCATGAGACGTACTTCCTACAGCTAGTAACCTCTCTGAGTTATCAGAGTGCTCTTTTCGATAAATCCAATAACCAAATTTAATTTGAGCAGGTGTGAGTTTACTGATTTTAGTGTATACAATTACCAGATCATCATATCTTGCTGGATGTTTGTACTCACATTCTGCTTTTACTACAGGAATATAGATACTTTTTTCCTCTAAAAAAGTGTAAGGAATTTCTAGCTCTCTGAACAGTTCGTTTCTCCCTATTTCAAACCAAACTAAATAATTGGCATAATATACTACATTCATTTGATCAGTTTCCTGATAGCGCACTCTGAATTCAGTCCATTTCATGAACTTTTCACTCATGCCGTCACCTCTTTATTAATTTATTTCTTTAAGACTCAGTTAATGTTGAATGTTGAATGTTGAATGTTGATAGCAATAACTATTCTATCTAAACGAATTATGTGAGTCTGCCAGTACATCTTAATTAGCAAACAGAAGAATATAAAAGTGCCTTCTATAATATAGTTGCCTGACCCTTATAAATAAATCCTCTTTGGCAGTCAATAGTGACTTGTTCTCCTTCTGTGAGTTTTTCCAATGCAGCTTCTGCTCCCACTACCACAGGTAATCCTAAATCCAAACCTACTATTGCACTAGGTGAAGTATAACCACCTTCTTCAGCGATTAATCCTCCTGCCATAGATAGATAAGGTACAATATCATCAGTAGTCCCTCTTAATACTACTATATCGCCTTTAGATATCTTTTTGGCATCTTCACTTTCATAAACTTTCACCACATTACCTGTAGCTGGCTTTCTACCAATACCAGCACCTGACACTAAAATCTCTCCTACAGTATGAACCCTGATCAAATTAGTGGTCCCGGAAACGCCTACAGGTACACCTGCAGTGATTACTATCAGATCGCCTTCTTTAATATACTTGGCAACCAAAGCAGATTGAATTGCCTCTTGAAACATTTCATCAGTCGTATCTGAAGATGCACTATTAATAGGATAAACTCCCCAACTCAGTGCCAATCTACTAGCTGTTTTCTCCTTAGGTGTAACTGCCACAATAGGTGCCATAGAACGATATTTAGTAACCATTCTGGCAGTATACCCAGATTGAGTAGATATCAAAATGGCGTTTGCATTCAATTGACCTGCTATCTGACAAGTTGAATACCCAATAGCTTCAGTAATACCTTTTTCTTCCCTTTTGATTTTCTCAGGTCTGTTTGATAATTCTCCTTCAGTACTTTTAGCGATATTCGACATAGTAGTCACTGCAGCCAGAGGGTACTTGCCTGCTGCAGTTTCTCCACTTAACATTACAGCATCAGTGCCATCTAATATAGCATTGGCCACATCACTAGCTTCAGCCCTGGTAGGTCTAGGATTATCCGTCATGGTTTCTAACATTTGTGTTGCAGTGATCACAGGTTTACCTTCTTGATTACAGGAATTAATCATTCGTTTCTGTACCAATGGTACTTCCTCTGGTGGAATATCGACACCTAAATCACCTCTAGCTACCATTAGTCCATCAGATACTTCCAAAATCTCCTCTAAATTTTCTACTCCTTCTCTGTTCTCAATCTTAGAAATTATAGGTATATCAGAATTATTTTCTTCTAAAAATCTCCTGATTTCTATTACATCTTGTGCTTTTCTAATAAAAGAAGCAGCTATAAAATCCACTTGGTTTTCTATACCAAATAAAATATCATTTTTATCTTTTTCAGTCATTGCAGGCAATGATAGTGAAACTCCCGGAAGGTTTACACCTTTATTGTCCTTTATAACTCCATTATTGTTTATTACGGTTTTTACTTCCTTTTCAGTCACTTCATTAACTAACAGTTCAATTAATCCATCATCTAATAACACCCTGTCACCGGGATTAACATCATTAGTTATTCCAGAGTAATTTACATGAGCTTTGTTTTGATCCCCGGTAATGCTTTCAGTAGACAACACGAATTCTTGTCCTTTTTCCAGTTCCACTTGACCGTTCTCAAAAAGACCTAATCTTATCTCTGGTCCTCGAGTATCCAATAAAATACTTATGGGAAGTTTTAGTTCTTTAAAAACCTCTCTGATTATATCGATTCTCTGTTTATGTTCATCATGATCTCCATGGGAAAAATTTAAACGGCAGACATCCATACCGTTTTTAGCCATGGAAGCTAATACTCCTTTATCTTCACACGCAGGACCAATTGTGGCAACTATTTTAGTTTTTCTCAACATACTGATTCCTCCCTTATTTTAATATAGGTTTGTGTTAAAGTTGAATGTTGATAGCTGAGCTCTTCGATTGAACAAATTTTGTGTAGTGGTGATAGTACATCTTAAAATTTTTTGATTCTGTTATTTTTCAGTTGATCTAATACTATACAATCCTTGTTATGTTTCATTTAATTTTAACAGTCTCACTACCCATAAGATGCTCTACTTCACGACAAAACTCCCGGGTCCCGTTAGCAAAAAAATCTTCCGGAACTTTTCTTAATTTACCCAGCTCAGGGTAATATAATAACACTGGTAAGTCTCCACTATGTTTTTGGAGGAGTTTTTTTAGTTGTGGAATCTTATCGTATTTTTGTTCAGATATTTTAATATATATCTGATATTCCTTGTTTTCACCAGTTGTATTTTTATTTGTCTTATACTTTTTATTTGCTGTATTTATATATGCTTCTGCTAATTGTTCAGGGCTAGAATTTACTAATGAGTCACATTTTTCTACGAGTATTTTTACATCTCCTTCTTCTTTTTGATCGACCTGACCTGAAATAACCACAGGATTATTCTCTGTAAATAATTGTTTGTTCCGACCGTACTGTAATGGAAATACGACCAGCTCCACAGATCCTGTTCTATCTTCCAGTGTACAAAAAGCCATCTGCTCGCCTTTTCTAGTGATTACTTCTTTTACAGCATGACAAATTCCTCCCACAACTACAGATGAACCATCGGGCACTTGAGATATTTTTCCCAATTCTAAAGCATGTACAAATTCAAGTTGAGATTTATATTCATCTAAAGGATGGCCACTGACAAAAAAACCTAATAATTGTTTTTCCATCTGTAACTTCTCTTGTAAGGAAAACTCTTCTATATCTGGGTATTCCAATTCTATTTTTGTAGAGCCATCACCTACCATTTCAAATACTGTCACTTGTCCTGAAACACTACCACTTGCAATAGCCTGTGCTTTCTTAACAGCTTCGTCCATAATTTGTAAAAGTTGTTTTCGATTATGTTCTAATTCATCAAAAGCACCAACCTTAATCAAGCTTTCAATAGCTTTTTTATTACAAGTGCGCAAATCTACTCGAGAGCAAAAATCATCAAAGGTACTAAATTGTCCGCCTTCACGGCGTTGAAAAATTATTTCTTTCACAGCACCTCGCCCCACATTTTTGATAGCAGCTAAACCAAATCGAATTCTATTATCGCTCACTACTGTAAAGTCCACTAGAGATTCATTAACATCAGGAGGGAGTATCTCCATGCCCATCTGTTTGGCATTTTCAATATACAACGCCAACTTATCAGTAGTATCCATACTATTTGTCAACAGTGCTGCCATAAATTCAGTTGGATAGTTAGCTTTCAAGTAAGCTGATTGGTAAGCAATAAAAGCGTAAGCTGCCGAGTGAGACTTATTGAAACCGTAGTCGGCAAATTTAACAATAAGATCATAGACATGTTCACCTGTAACTTGATCGTAGCCTTTAGATATAGCACCTTGTACAAATTTTTCTTTTTGCTCTGCCAATATATCTCGCTTTTTCTTACCAATAGCCCTTCTAAGTAGATCAGCTTCACCCAATGAAAATCCTGCCATAGTACTTGCTACTTGCATGATTTGCTCTTGATATACTATAATCCCATAAGTTTCTTGTAAAATAGGTTTCAAATCTCGGTGAGGGTAAGATATCTCTCTTCTGCCGTGTTTGCTGTCTATAAAGGTTGGGATTTGTTCCATGGGACCTGGGCGATACAAAGCAGAAGTTGCAATTATATCTTCAAAGCTAGATGGTTTCAGTTCTTTCAGCACACCTCTCATTCCCTCAGATTCTAATTGAAATATTCCCAAAGTGTTCCCTTCCCTTATTAATTGAAAGGTGTATTCATCGTCTTGAGGAATACTGTCTAAATCAACACATTCACCTTTTGTTTTAGAAATAATATCTTCAGCTCTGTTCATCATGGTTAAAGTTTTTAAACCCAAAAAATCCATTTTTAATAATCCCAGATCTTCTAAAGTACCCATAGGAAACTGAGTCACAACTTGGTCTTCATTACTTTGTAATGGTACATATTCAGTCAGTGGTTCTTTTGAAATTACCACTCCAGCAGCGTGAGTAGACGCATGTCTTGGCAGTCCTTCAATAGCAATGGATGTATCTAATAACATTCTAACTTGCGGGTCCTCTTGATAAAAATTATTTAACTGATTGTTAGTTTCTAATGCTTTCTCTATAGTCATACCCGGTTCATGGGGGATCAATTTGGCTACTTTATCCACATCACCATAACCCATCCCCATGGCTCGACCAACATCTCTAATAGCAGCCCTCGCTTGCATAGTCCCAAAAGTAATAATTTGGGCCACTTTATCATTGCCATATTTTTCAACCACATAATCGATAACTTGTTCACGATTTTCATAACAAAAATCGATATCTATATCAGGCATATTCACACGTTCAGGATTTAAAAACCTCTCAAATAACAAATCGTATTTGATAGGATCAATATTGGTGATTTTTAATGAATAAGCCACTAAACTGCCTGCTGCAGAACCTCTGCCCGGTCCGACTAAAATGTTGTGTTCATGGGCAAAACGCACAAAATCCCAAACTATCAAGAAATAAGAGGCATAACCCATCTCTTCTATGACATTCAATTCATAATCCAAGCGTTCTTTAATAGCCGAGTTTATTTCAGAGTAACGCTGATGCAACCCTTCTTCACAAAGTTTACGCAGGTAACTGTTGTCGTCATATCCAGAAGGAACTTGAAATTCTGGCAAGTGTAGTGTATCAAAATCTAATTCCACATGACAACGTTCCGCAATGATCACGGTATTTTCAATAGCTCCAGGATATTTATCAAAAATCTTACTCATCTCATCTCCATCTTTAAAATAAAATTCATCTGTAGGAAATTTCATTCTTTGTTCCTCTTGAATTTCTTTCCCTGTTTGGATACACAATAATACATCGTGAATCTGTGCATCCTGTTTTGTCAAATAGTGAATATCATTGGTGGCTACCAAACCAATATTCAAATCTCTCGACAATTCCAATAAATGAGTGTTAACCTGCTGTTCTTCAGTAATTCCATGATCTTGCAATTCTAGAAAAAAGTTGTTGTTACCGAATATTGCTTGTAATTTACTTGCTCTTTCTTTTGCCAGTTGGTACTGCCCTTCCAAAATAAGTGAAGGAACTTCACCGGCTAGACAAGCGCTTATAGCAATAATCCCCTCAGCATATTTACTGAGTAATTCATGATCTACTCTGGGCTTATAGTAAAAGCCTTCTTGATATGCCATAGATACTAGTTTCATTAAATTTTTATATCCTGTTTGATCTTCTGCCAATAATACCAAATGATACTGGTGTTTATCCTTTACAGGATCTTTTTCAAACCGACTGCCAGGGGCTACATACACTTCACAACCTAAAATTGGCTTGATTCCCGCTTCTTTAGCAGCTTTATAAAATTCAGCCACTCCGTACATAACTCCATGATCAGTCAAAGCCAAAGCTGGCATATTCTGTTCTTTTGCAGCTGTAACCAATTCTTCTATTCGACATTTACCATCCAACAAACTATATTGGCTGTGAGTATGTAAATGTACAAAGGGAGTGGGCATATTCTTCCCCTCCTTAACATAAGATTAGCAAAGGGGTAGATAATTTGACTACTTTTGTTAGTACTTTAATAATCAACTTTTCCATTGCTTTAGGAGTAGTCTTAGGGGGAGCTTTAGTAGGTGGTTTAGGAGCAGCCCTAGGTAGTGAACCCCCCATTCAAGCCATGATTGATATCGCCGAAAAACTTAAACTATGGGCCATGGTAGCCTCTTTAGGCGGTACTTTTATAGCAATTAAAGAAATAGAAATGGGTTTTTTAGGAGGTCAACTCCACACAGTAATTAAACAGCTTATATTTATCTTGAGCGCTTTTTCTGGTGCACATTTAGGTGTAATTATCATCACTTTCCTCTTCCAAGGAGAGTAAATTATGAAAATAATCAGCTTCCCCAGTAAATTCAAGTCTTTCTTAGCATGGTTATCATTAGGTGTCGTGATAGGCGCTACCATCACAACTGTTTACTTGAGCAATGAGCTAGATGAACTACACTGGACCAAAACCGAATTAGAGCAACAGGTCACCCAAAAGGAAGAACGTTTAGAAAAGTTGGAACAAGAACTACTCTCCATGGAAGAAAAATGGGAACACTCTAGTTCAAATGTAGTCCGCGATACTACTATTGTTGTAGACTACGAAGATGATCCCCAAACTGTTTTGGCTGTAGAAGAGTTCTGTCAAGAAATTGCCCAGGAAATAATAGGTCATAGAATTTCCAATTTAGAACCAAAATTAATATTTCAAATGTTTGATAATCGTACTTTACAAGTAAATGACAATCAGTACCGACTAGAGGTAGAGAGTTTATTAATCAGCGAAAATTTAACTGTCTGGATAAAACCAGAGAGCACCGAAAATCACTAATAAATTATTTTCTAAACAACTGACAAGAAACAAAACCTTTTAGTAGAACTTTACTTTTATGTCTAATTTCTAAATCAACTTTCCCATGTTGACGAGATGTTTCTAAAACTCTACCTATAGTAGTTATTTTTTGTTCTAATTGAATAGGACCTAAATAATTAAATGAACAGTTTTCCAACACTATATTGTAAATATTATCATATCCTAGAGCAGATAAGCTGGTTTGAATTAATAAACCAGTCATGGCTGAAGGATCCATACTCCCCATTTGATCAGTCATTTCTGGACTGATATAACCTTTCAGTACTGCTCCTCCAGAAAATGACTCTTTTTCGAAGTTTGATTGAATTAGTTTGCGTGTTGCTGTCGTAGAATTTTTATTATGTTCTCGCCCGAATTGCATAGCTTCCATGACATCTTGACGACTCACTACACCGATTAGTTTTCTAGATTTATTGACCACTGGCACCATTTCAATTCCTTCCCACACCATGATATAAGCCACAGAAGCAACTAACGTTTCTGGAGAAACTGTTATAGGCTGCTCCGACATAAGCTTATAGATCGGTGTCTCATAACCTCTACCAGTCATATCTTTAGATGTAACCACACCTACCACTTTGTTTTCTTTATCTACTATAGGAAAGCGACTGTGTTTAGTTTTATTTAATAATTGTTCCCAATCGCGGTATGTTTCTTGTTGCTGCAAATAATAAGGCTGATCGTTCATGACATCTGAAACGTGTAAAATCTCGCTTTCCATCATTTTATTGTACAAGGTTTGGTTGATTAAAGTAGCAATCCTATAAGTATCATAAGGACTTTTGATTATGGGAAGAGCGTACTGATCAGCCAAATCTATGCATTTATCACTGGTATGGAAACCACCAGATATCAATACTGCGGCACCTTTTTTCAGGGCTATTTCATGTGCTTTTTCCCGGTTCCCTACAATTAATACACAACCTTCTTCAATGTAAGTTGCCATATCATTTACTTTCATTGCACCAATCAAAAACTTGTCCAATGGCTTGTAAAGGCCTTGTTTCCCACCTAATACGCTTCCATTTACAATTTTAATAAGTTCAGCAAAAGTCACCCGACTACTGTAATGTTTATCTTGATCTTTTATTCTAATAGTACCTGTTTTGGGAATAGTAGTAACTAAACCTTTGGTTTCGGAATCTTTAATTGCTCTATATGCGGTACCATCACTAACAGATAGTTCACTTGCAATTTTTCTGACCGAAATTTTGGTCCCAACAGGTAGGTTTGAAATATATTCTATAAGTTCTTTGTGTTTTGTCACGTAATTCACCCCTTATTTCCTACCAGAAAGTGTTATATCTCTTTTCTCCTCCTTTACAACAGATTCTCTAATATGATTTTTGTCCTGGTTAGATTCCCGTCGTCCAGTAAATAGTACAGGTAATCTTGATTTGCGTAAATGAGCAGTCAATACTAGAACTGCTAATAATAACCATAAGGTTGTAAACAGTGACTCTACGCTGGTAACGCCAACAGCTGGAAGTTGAGGAACCGCCACAAAAATTGTAAAACACACTAGCACACTGATAATATAAGAAATAAGTTTGTGCACAACCACCACCTCCAGGAGATTGAATACCCTCTTCAGTTATTTTATTATATGTAATTTTATCCTATACTTAACTTTTACTGCTCATTCAAGTTAAAGCTTAAAATTTGGCTCAATTAAATTTGAATGTTGATATCAATAAACATTTCAATTGAACGAATATGTAGGTTTGATAATAAATCTTAAAGAGCAAACAGAAAAATTAAGGAATCAATAAATTTATAATAGTGACATAGTTAGCAAATCTACATATTTTATTAGTAACAGTCAAATTCGGAGGTGATGTATTTGAAAATACAAATGTCCCAAAAAAATGTTCAACCTAAAAGCTGTACATTTAGTAAAGATCTGGAATGGGCAAAGATAGTGCATATTCCCGGAGTCAAACCCGATCAGCGTCTAGCTGCCAACAGTATAGTCAATAGAATCACATACAAAACTCTGTCCCAAGATAAACTATCTTTAGAAATTCAGTTATTGGCAAGTACTCGTCCAAAACGTCAAGTTAAATATTCGGGACCAGTCAATATCACTTGGAAGAAAACATTAGAAATCATTCCTGAACAAAGCATTACTGTAAATCTTCAATATATCGCTGTACGTCCAAAATATCTGTCAGGTATTAAAAAAATCAAACAGATTAATACCAATCATTCTAAGGTTTTCGCCAAAACGATCACCAATAGAATTGCTTTAAAAGGAAAAATATTTTTAGAAATAGAGTATCTACCTATAATAACATCCAATTAGCATTGAATATCAAATCACTTCAAAGTATCACTTAGATGCTGTTGATAACACAAATAACCTGCTCAATCTGTTGTTGATCTACATCTTTATGGGTTACCATTCTCACAGACCCACTGCCACCAAAATTTACTTTAATATTGTTTTCCATTAATTTAAACTGTAAATCTTCATCACTTATATAGTCAGTATCAAAATTAAATCTAATTATATTTGTCTGGACCGTCTCAAGATCTATATCAATCCAAGGAAGTTCTGCCAATTGTGCTGCCAGTAATTTAGCGTTTTCATGATCATATTGTAATCTATCAGTCATAGTTTCCAGTGCAACTAACCCAGCAGAAGCCAAAACACCGGCCTGACGCATACCACCACCTAATAATTTGCGACATTTCCTTGCTCTATCAATTAAATCGCGCTCACCAACTATCACTGAGCCGACTGGAGCTGCCAGACCTTTAGATAAGCAAAACATAACTGAATCACAGCTACTGGTTAAGGTATCTACAGATTGTTGTAGATAAGAAGCAGCATTAAAAACACGTGCTCCATCAAGATGCAGAGGTATACCGTGACTGTGTACAACTTCTGCAATCTGATCAATTTGTTGTTTAGTCAAAACAGTACCTCCATTGACATTATGTGAATTTTCCAGACAGGCGAGAGTAGTTTGGGGGAAATGAATGTTTTCTGGCCGAATAGCATTTTCAACATCTTCTGGAGATAAAATTCCTTTATTTCCAGCTATTCTTCGAGGTTGCAAACCTGACAACAGGGCCAGTCCCCCTACTTCATACATATAAATGTGCATGTTCTCTTCAATAATTATCTCATCACCTGGAGTTGTGTGAGCCATAATCGCAGCTTGATTAGCCATAGTTCCTGTAGGAAAAAATAAGCCAGCTTCTTTTCCAAATAGATCTGCACTTCTTTCTTCCAATTCTATGACTGTTGGATCTTCTTGATATACATCATCACCTACTTGAGATTCCACCATAGCATGACGCATTTTTTGAGTGGGTACTGTAACAGTATCACTTCTCAGGTCAATAGATGTCATATTTACCTCTCCTTTTTAGCATGTTACTCCAATTATAAATAACCTGTATAGCTTTGTCTAGCAGGGGCAAGTTACATCCCGGAAAACTGACAAGGGCTATCATGATTTAAAGTTAGGCTGTTTTAAAGTTGAATGTTGTTAGCTGAACTCTTCGATTGAACTGATTTTGTGTAGGGGTAATATTACATCTTAACGATCCAACAGTAAGATTAAAGTCAAATAACAGGATGTTATTTGCTGATCATATTTTGGATGAGCAATTGATCAGGTAGCTTTAATTCTACTGTTTGGGAGTTTTAGATGTACCAACCCGAAACATTGGATGTGAAATTGAAGAGTTCAGCTATCAACAACAGAATATAATAGCGCCTAAAGTTAAAACAGCCACACTAAAAAACTTGCTGGACTTTTTGTCCAGCAAGGTCAATTACATTTCCGCTCTTGTTTGGCCTATACATTCACTACAAGTTCCATAAAATTCTAACCTATGTTCGTCGATTTGATGTTCAGCTCGTTTTTCTGCTCTCTCGAGTAAAGTTTCATCTACTGGCATATCGATATCGTATACCCTCTCACAATGATTACAGACAAAGTGATAGTGATTTTCAGGAATCCCATCAAAACGACTGTAAGTGCTACCAAAATCCAACTCCATAATTTCTCCCATTTCTTTTAAAACTTTCAAATTTCGATAAACAGTACCCAAACTTATATTGGGCAGTTCTTCTCTAACTTGATCATAAACCCAATCAGCAGTAGGATGAATTTTAGTGTTTTTCAAAACATCTAAAATTATCTTTCTCTGTTTGGTCATCCGCTTTTTACGCCCCGTTCTGACTTCACTCATTCAAACACTCCCTTTTTATAATATATTTACATTCCACTGATAAAATTGTTTTTTAGAAAACAGATATACTATTCTTTAATTTGCTAAATTATTAATATTCATTACTTATATTAATTATACATAAAAATTAATGTGTTAACAAGTTATTTGCCAACAAACTTTCCATTTCTGAAAACGAACCCTGATATTCCGGTTTTATTTTCATAAGGAAATCGAAATCATCTATTAGATAATCTGTTACCAAAAATACATTTAACTCTACTTTTTGCGCAATTAAGTCCTCTGCAGCATCATTACCTACCATAAGTGCAGAATTGGGTTTTAAATCTAATTTAGAGCATATCTCATGATAATAACCTAGACTTGGTTTTGCAAAATGCATATTTTCATAAGTGGTAACTAGATGAAATTCATCTCTTGTCAAACCCAACCAATTTAACCGATGTTCAATAGCTTGTCTCGGAAAGAGAGGATTTGTTGCTATAGCTATCTTAACATCTCTTTGTTGTAAGTCTCGAATCAACTTACGAGCTGAACCATCTACTTCACCTATACATTGGTGCAATTTCGGAAATTGATTTTGATAAAAATCATTAAAGAATTCGTTAATCTCACGTTCAGGGAGATCTACTGATTGCTTAAAATAGTCAAAAAAAACTTGCTGATTTGTCTTGTTATCATCTTCACTATCTATCATTGCTTTACTACCTTGCCATACATGTTTCACAAATTCATCTGGATCGTACAAGTAATTGACAGATTCTTTCATCAATTTAAAGTATTTGTTGATAAATGTTTTAGTATCAACAGGAAGTAATGTACCATCCAAATCAAATAACACGGCTTTAAACATAGAATTTCTCCTTTAATTTTTGGCTTTGTAACGTTGAATGTTGATAGCTGAATATAACAGCGCTTAAAATTTATTTAATTTAACAATACTCACCTATTTTATTGTACAAGTCAACTCAAATCAGTAAAATTTTGCTGTCTAATGGCTTCATACAATGTCACTGCTACTGAATTGCTCAAATTCAATGATCTGAACTCTTTAGACATGGGGATTCTAATTGAATTTTCATAATATTTATCAATTATCCAATCAGGTAATCCTTCTGTTTCTTTGCCAAATACCAGTACACTATCAGAAGGATAGTCAATTTTATGATAGTAATTTTTACCCTTAGTGGTTGCCACAAAAAACTGTCGGTGAGTATACAATTTTTCTACTTGTGCGAAATTGTCATGTACTTGATAAGAAAGTTTGTCCCAATAATCTAAACCGGCACGCTTTAGTTCGCGATCAGAAATTTTAAATCCCAATGGTTTTACTAAATGTAAGGTAGTATTGCTTGCAGCACAAGTCCTGGATATATTACCTGTATTTGGCGGTATTTCTGGTTCAACCAGTACTACATGCATATTTATCTCTCCCATATTCAAGTTTAAGTATTTATTTTGCACTTTACCTTAAATTATATTATCCAATACCAGTTTAAACAAGATATAAAACACGGCAGGTTGTATAGGACCCGCCGTGCTAATTTAAACGTCCATGGTTACTACTAATCATATTAAGACTAGTCTGTTTTACTATTAACTGCTTGCTGTTTTCTCTTCAGATGCAGTTTGTGGATTTTTTCTAGGTTCCATAAAAGCTGGGTGTTGTGTTGCTTTTTCAATTGCTGGTACCAAAGCATTCATTATTAAAATAGAAAATGCAACTCCACCTGTAGCCGGCAAAATATACCTAAATATACAAATTAAAATACCGATTCCAACACCAAAAACTAACTTACCTTTATTATTGATAGGACAAGTTACCCAGTCTGTTGCCATGAAAAATGCTCCAAATAATACTCCACCACCTAATACTGCATAAACTGGATCTTGACCGAACAGCATACTAACAATAAACACTGTTGCTATCATGGCCACCGGTGTTCTCCATGTAATGTGCTGTTTATAAATTAGATAGATTCCACCTAATATTACAGCTAGAGCAGAAACTTCTGCCAATGATCCTGCACCCGCTTGAGCTAAAAGCATTTCGCCATAACCGGGCATTTCCATGCCTTGATTCATCATAGCCAATGGCGTAGCGCCTGTTACAGTATCAAGTCCACCCGGAGATTGAAATCCTGTTTCCATGAATGGAAGCCAACCACCCATGAAAATTGTAGCCACATAACCGAACAATGCGGGATTAAATTTATTCCATCCCAAACTTCCCATAAGTTCTTTGGCAATACCTACTGCTATAACAGTTGCAATGATAGCTCGTACCGGAGAGGTTGCTGCCGGTAATACTAACGCTACAAATAGACCTGTTAAAATTGCACTAAAATCACTCAAACTCGGCTGTTTATTCATTAATTTTCGAAATACCACTTCCGTCACCGCTGCTGTCACTGCTGAAACTGCTATTAGTGACATTGCTTGTGTTCCATTGAAATACAAAGTAACAATAATCACAGGCAGTAAAGCTAAAATAACATCACGCATGGAACTGGAGATCGATAAATTAGCTTTCAAATGTGGCGACGGTGACACAATGGTTTTATTTTCCTCCACGGTTAACTCCCCCTTATCCTAAAGTTGCAAAGTACGAACAATCTAAATTCATCTACACAATAAAAACTGTACAACTATTTGCTTCTTTGTCTTTGTCTTCTTTTGACAGTTGGTTTGGCTTGTTGAATAAACATCAACATCGGTCTGTTAGCTGGACAGAAATATACACAAGTACCGCACTCTCCACAATCCATTATATTCCATTCTTCGGCTTTATTATATTGCTTATACTCCGCGTACATCCCCAACTTATTCGGATACAGATGAACCGGACATTTCTCTACACATTTGCCGCAACGAACACATTCGTCGTAATCATTGTAGTCCCAAGTCATTTCTGCAGGGAACAGTAATAAACCTGTACTGTTTTTGACAACAGTCGAGTTGACATCTTTAATAGAGGTTCCGGTCATAGGACCGCCCAAGATCACTTTTTGACCTTCGATTTGTTCTGCTCCACACTCTTTTAACACGTGTTCCACTGGTGTACCAATTTTAATATTGTAATTACCAGCTTCCGATACATTGTAGCCACTAACTGTAACTACTCTCTCCATCAAAGGTTTACCGTATTTTACAGCTTCATAAGTAGCTATAGTA
>CAZKUS010000014.1:0-18154 GCA_964556025.1 uncultured Clostridia bacterium
TTAAGCTACAGCTACTACTACCTTCGCTGTTCGGGACTTTCACCCTATAGCTTATACCCATGCCGGGCACACCATAAAAGCCAAAAAACCCTTTAAAATCAAGGGTTTTGGGCAAACAGGCTAGGAGAAAAAGGGTCTAGCTTAAAACTATGTTGAGCTAGAATTTTAAATAAGTTCTGGCTTTTTTTATGTAACAATTTATCATTGATAAATTGTTACAGGAATAGTTATCTATAGAAAAATTACAGTATAATAATATTAATGATGAAAGGGGTTGTTTAAATGAATCAACGAATTTTTGCTGTAAATAATATTTTAGATGATGTACCTGAGGAACCTACTAAAAAAGTCTTTTTTGAAAACAATCGTTTGAATGGGGCTGTATGGTATATTCCTCCAGGGGAAAAATTACCGGCTCACTATCATCCTGCTACTGATGATGTTTGGGTAGTTTTACAGGGAGAAGGAGAATATGATCTTTTAGAAGGCGAAAGTTATCCCATTAGTAAAGGAATCATTGCGATAGCGGAAGAAAAACAAATTCATGGAATTAGAGCTTATGGAGACGAACCACTTATTTTTGTAGCTTTTTCTACACCGTTACCTGTAGAAATGATCAAGCTAGAAGAGTAAATTCAATCACGACGAGTCCCAATACTTATTGTTTGTGTTTGCATGCAGAACCTTTTAGAATGGAAATTTCATTTTAAATGGCTCTGCATTTTTATGTGAATTTATAAAAGAAAAAGAGTAGAAGGTAGCAAAAATATGGTTATAAATAAACAAGTACAAGCATAAAGATACATTAAGTAATACTCTATAACTGAATATTCCATCACAATGCCAATTTAGGTGGGGTAGGTGTTATAAATTATTAGGGAGGTGTCTTTTTTGAACATTAACCGAGAATTAGTTATGATTCCAGGACCAACTCCTGTAATTAGCTCAATTCGGGAGGAAATGGGAAGAGAAACTGCTTCGTTTAAGGACCCTAATTATGTTGATGATTTTAAGCAAGTTATCAAAGATCTGAAAGAATTATGGAACACCCAGGGTGAAGTTTTCGTAGTACCAGGAACAGGAACATTATCAATGGAAATGGCGATTTCCAATATTGTGCAGAAAAATGATCCAATTCTAGTTACTTCAAATGGTTTTTTTGGTGATCGAATGATCGAGCTTTGTAAGAAAAAGGGGCTTGATGTGGATACGTTGTCAAGTGAATGGGGGGAAACAATATCTGCAGTTGACATAGAAAATAAGCTGCGAGAAAAGAATTATAAAGCTGTTACTGTCACTCACGTCGACACTTCCACCGGAGTTAAAGCTCCTATTGAAGAGATCGGTAAGGTACTTAAAAAATATGAGGATACTTTATTTGTGGTAGATGGGGTGTGTTCCACAGCTGGAGAACCAGAAGATATGGATGGTATGGGTATTGATGTTCTACTAACAGCTTCTCAAAAAGCTTTCGGTATCCCGCCTGGTCTTGCCCTAGTTTGGGCCGGTAAAAATGCCTTAGAAAGAAGAGCTGAACTAGGCGAAATCTCTGAATATTTTATAGATTTTAATAAATGGCTCCCCATTATGAATAATCCTACAAAGTACTTTGGAACACCGGCAGTAAATTTGGTTTGGGCTTTAAAAGAGTCCCTTAATGTAATAAAAGAAGAAGGCTTACAAGAACGCTTTCAGCGGCACAAAGTTTGGGGTAAAGCGGTTCAAGAAGCTCTTCTAGAACTTGGTTTTACAATTCTAGCTAAAGAAGGTTCACGAGCCGCTACCTTATCAAATGTAATCTATCCCGAGGGGATCGAGGATCAAGAGTTCAGGAGAGTTCTGAAGGAAGAAGGAGTAGTAGTTGCAGGTGGGCTGGGATCTTATGCCGGAAAGATGTTTAGGTTGGGTCATATGGGGAACATCGATATTAATGAACTAGTATCGGTGATGTCAAGTATTGAAAGAACCCTTTATCGAGTAGGATATCCGGTTGAATTTGGATCAGGCGTTAGAGTAATGTTAGATAATATTTTGCGCTAAAACAAATTTTTGGAATAGTCCGGTCTTGATTCTTCTAGGCCGGACTATAGATAAACCTTTAGTTTGCAGTGAACAATACTACTTATTATAGAAAACTTGACCAAATTTTATAACATTAGATTACGGAGTACTGAATAGGGTTGTATCAGGAATCTCAAATTATCATCCCATTATCAAGGAGGTGAAAAATAAGGGGTACTCAATTGCTTGGTACGTAAATAAATAATAGGAAAGGGTGATAGAGTTTGGATGAAATCTTAGTTGATGTTGAAAAATGCCTAGGCTGTTCATCATGTGAAATGGCCTGTGCTATCAACCGCGATTCCGTCGAAGGTACGCTCTTTGGTGCTGCCCTGAGTGAACCTAAACCTCAACCAAGAGTTAAAGTTCATGGTGATGAGACCTTCTGTTTGCCAGTCCAATGTCGACACTGTGAAGATGCTCCTTGTTTGTCTGCATGTCCTAGTGGAGCACTTTATCGTGATCAAGAGAATGGAACTGTAGCTCTAGATGTAACTCAATGTGTTGGTTGTTGGATGTGTGTGTCAATTTGTCCTTTTGGAGCGGTTAAGTCAGCTACTTCTGCCCGCGTAGCATTTAAATGTGATCGCTGCGTGGGAATGGAACGTCCCTCTTGCGTTGAGGCCTGCCCAACTGGTGCTTTGGAATTCAACGAGACTAAACAAGTGAGTGTGATAGCCGATACTCATTCCAAAGTAGTTGTAGAACAGGTGTCCAATAGCCTTTCAAAAGCAGAAGAGCACGCCTGTAACTTTTGGGAAGATAAACTCAAAAAAATAGAAATGGAGGAGGATTAAAGATGGAAAGATTACGTAAAAAGACTACTGACAAGTCAACTGAACGTTTAATTTCTTCTGCAGTTAAGCAAGGTATCGAATTGGTATGGGACAGATATGAAGAACAGTTACCTATGGATGGATTTGGTCGTCTAGGTATCTATTGTCAAGACTGTACTCAAGGACCTTGCCGGATAAACCCTTTTGATGAACAATCGACTAGGACTGTGTGTGGACGCAACAAAGACAACATGGTTGCTGCTTCTTTACTACGTATTCTTGCAAATGGAGGGGCTGCTCAGTCAGCTTATCTAGAAGAAGTTAATGAAGCTGCTTTAAAGAAAGTTAAGTTCCCTAACTGGCTCAAAAATGAAGAAAAAGCTCTAAAGAATTATCAATTAGAGCCAAATTCATTACTTAGTGAAACAGTTAATGCAAGTACAATTGCAAACGAAGGAAATCTGGATGTAAATGAATTGTTTAAGTCAGGTTTACGGGTAGCTCTGGCTGGCCTGCTGGCGCTTAATGAGGTTACCGATGGAAATGACAAGGTTACTAAAGGAAAAGCAAATGTCTCAGCACTTGAACCACAACAAGTGAATGTATTAATAAATGGCAGCGTTTCTCCTAATATTGTAAAAGAACTTGTTGAATCTTCTGGTGATGTGAATTTTGTTGGCATGTGCGGCGGAGAGGCTGCAGCTGGTGTTTCTGTAGTCGGAAACTATGGTTCTCAGGAATCTGTCCTTTTAACTGGTAAAGTTGATGCCGTTGTATCTGGAAAGCACTGTATAAGTCCTGGATTTAAACAATTAGCCGAGAAACTTGAAATCCCTGTTTTTGGTGTAAATGACGACAAAAAAGGTATTATTACTGCTGCTAAAGAAAAATTTGAAAAGAGAAAACATTTACCAGCAAAGTTTGAATTTTCACCTGTAAATGCAAAATTAGGATTTAATTATACAAACTTTGAAGGTGTATCCGATAGTGATTTAAAGAATCTTATTTCTGACAATAATATTGCTGGCGTTATCCTGGTCGGTGGCTGTAGTAATGCTAAATCCACTCAAGATCAAGAAACAGTTAAACAGGTAGAAAAATTCCTAGAAGCCGGCTATCTTGTTCTGGCAACTGGCTGTCAAGGAGCAGCATTGGCCAAAGCAGGATTAACAGATCCTGGCAATAAAAGATACCAGGCAGTAGCTAACGTTGTGGATGGATTAGCAGATAAGACTGGGTCAGATGCTCTTCCTTTAGTTCTTCACTTTGGAACTTGCTGGGAGACAGTTGATGCCGTTAAATTTATGAAGAGATTAAAAGGTGTGGCTGATGCTTCTTTTGAAGTGAAAGCACTTTATCCAGAATTATCCCGCCCGGCTGCATGGTCAACTGCAGTGGCTTTACCATTGCTAGGAGTTAAGACAACGGTTGGACCTGTCTTGCCCACCGCTCATAGTGAGTTTATCTATTCTAACATGCAGTCAGTTGCTGGTGAAAACTATCCGCTTTCATCCTATCAAGATGAAGTGACCGCCGGTAAAGAATGAAGCTAAAAATGGATATTAACTTGTGAATTGTTAGTGATGGTTATAAAAGAGAGGAGGTTTTAAGCTTGCGAATAGATGCTGAGAAATGCATAGGGTGTAGACGATGTTTTTCTTTCTGTTCGGTTGATGCTCATAGCGTGAAAAAGGATTTACAAGGCAAGCTTTATAGTGAAATCGATCAAGATCTTTGCTGTGAATGTGGAGTGTGCTTAAGGAATGCGCCCTGTCCAACAGAAGCTATTTATCAACCAGAAGAAGCATACGAATTCCCTCGAATGGTTCGTGCTCTCTTAAGTGATCCCTTAATCGAATTTAAACAGTCTGGCGTTCCTGGACGAGGTACTGCTGAAATAAAAACTAATGAAATAACTGGTAGAGTAAAATATGGTACAGTAGGTGTAGCCCTTGAACTGGGACGACCTGGAGTTTCTACTAGATGGACTGAAGTTGAAAAAATGACAAAAGCCCTGGCACAACTAGATGTAGGATTCTGCGATGAAAACCCGGTAACCTACTTTATGAAAGACAAAAATACAGGGGAATTGCAAGATGAAGTCGTACAGGAACGCTCTCTATCTGCAATTATTGAATTTGACTGCCAATTAGAAGAGTTACCAAATGTCCTTAAGGTAGTTAGAGAAAATACTCACAAACTAAATACTGTATTTACATTCGATGTAGGTTGTAAGGTGAGACCAGACGGATCAATCCCCGCTCGACCCATGATAGAAGAAGCGGGATATCCAGTCTTAATGAACAGTAAGAACAATGTTGGATTAGGAAGACCTCGCTATAGAGAGGAAGGTGAGACATTATGACACATACACTGCATAGGCGAGGAGATCATGAAAGCTTATCTCGTGACTTTGTTATTGTTTCTTGCTCGGCTAAAGGGTTTAATAACCATGTTTATGCTGAGTGGGCACGTGAATTTGCGAGGATTTGCTTGAAGCACAATCCAGTAAATTTTGGAGATATGAAGACAGGTAATTTTCTCTATTTAGATCCTGAGCATATTATAGAAGAAGGTATTTCCAACAACACCATTGTTCAAATCACTTATGATTCAAAAGAAAAAGTAGTTAACTTAATGAAAGAGCTAAAGGAAGCCGACACAGGCGTTTCTGTAGTAATCTCAGGAATACATGAGATAGTTGATGAAATTAGTAGAGAAGCGGGTTTAGGCGAACATGTTCATACTCGTGAATATTCTCTTGATACTCATGGTACAACTGAAAAATTACCAGAGTATGAGGTTATGGAATTCCATACAATGTGTGGTCACGCTATGATTTCAGAAGAATTAATAAGAGATATGATTAAGGATGTTAAATTAGGACGGCAGACACCTTACGAAGCCTCAGTTTTAATGGGTAAGTGTTGTTCTTGTGGAAACTATAATTTAACACGTTCAGTTGAACTACTAGAGAAGAACTTACCATTTTGGACAGTTGATGTACCAAGCTATTAGACTTTAGATTAAAGATAAACTAACACATGACAGCGCCGGACAAATTATTGATATAATTATAACGGCGCTGTCATGTTATTAGAGTAGAGTTTATTAAGCTTTATGATATATCTTTAAGAATATTACGTAAGGGGGGTTCATTTTTGAAAAATGTGATTATTGGTAATAGTATTGCTGGCTTAACAGCAGCGCAATCAATAAGATCTGTTGATAAAGATGCACAAATAACCATTATCTCTGATGAAGAAGGACCAACATATACTAGGGTTTTGACCACCTATTATATTGGTAAAGAAATTGACAAAGACGATATGAACCTTGTCAGTGAAGAGTTTTACAATGAAAACAATATTGAAACCATATTTGGTTGTCGAGCTGAAAAAGTAAATTCTAACGACAAAGTAGTATTACTTGATAACGGTCAAACCATAAATTACGATCGGCTGTTAATTGCAACGGGAGCGACCCCTTCTTTACCGGATGTTGAAGGTATTAATAAAGATGGAGTTTTTACTTTAAGAAGTAAAGATGATGCTACGGAAGTAAGAAATTATGTTGAATATATCAAGTATAAACATCCTGATAGACAAAAGAAGGCTATTATATTAGGTGGCGGCCTTGTTTGTATGAAAACTGCAACAGCACTGGCAAATCACGGCATAGATATAACCTTCGTAATTGGTTCAAATCAAATTTCATCTCAATTTTTAGATTATACAGGGAGTTTGATACTGAGAGACCGCATGGTCAAGAATGGGTGTAAGATCTTAACCAGCAGTGACGTTGTTGGAGTAATTGGTACAGGTACTGTAAAACAAGTGCTTCTTAATAGTGGTGAAACTGTTGATGCTGATATGGTTATTGTAGGCAAGGGTGTTAATCCAAATGTAGAGCTACTTAAGGGGACAGATGTTAATATTGAAGATGGTATAGTTGTCGATGAATATATGTCTACCACTGTTCCTGATATTTATGCCGCTGGAGATGTTGCAGAGAGCTATGATATTGTAACAAATAATTATGAGGTGAATGCTATTTGGCCTGTAGCCAGGGAAGAAGGTAAAATTGCTGGCTTGAATATGGCAGGAGTAAAAAGAAAGTTTCCTGGTGCACTGCGGATGAATGTGGTTGAGGTTTTTGGAGTAAAGGCTGCATCGGTGGGAGAAGTACGTCCTACCTCTGAAAAGTATGAAGAAATAGTAATTAGTAACTCGCCTGGTGATTATAAAAAAATAATTGTGAAAGATAATTTTGTTGCCGGTGGTGTTTTTATAGGCGACAATGTTGACGCAGCAGGAATTCTTCAAAACTATATCCGACAGGGGATCAGAATAGATAAATTCCCAATTTTTGATCAACTTACTAGAGGTTATGGTGCAGGTTATTCCAAAGTCAGAAGATTGGCTTAAATTTATAGTAGTAGAGTATTTTTTAACAACAGGCATATTGGGGATAAACTAATATGTCTGTTACTTGTTTATAGGTGAATCTTTTCGCTGCCACAGATAGTGGAAGGAGAGTACTTATGCTGGGTTTTGCTATACTACTTTTATTTAATTTATTAGGATTAATGATAGAGTATCTAGTCAGTATTCCCATACCGCCAAATGTAATTGGACTGATATTATTTGTAGTCTCTTTGTTCACAGGACTAGTTAAACTAGAATGGGTTGAGGAAGCAGCCGGGTTTTTGTTAAGACATTTATTATTGTTCTTTATACCCATTGTGGTTAGCTTAATGACCTATTATACATATTTAAGAGAGCACCTCTTGGCGATAGTGGTTGTGGTGATCGCAACCACTTTGATTGTGATGTTAACTACAGGAGGATTTGTCCAATATTTTATTTCTAAAAAGGAGCGAGAATAATGGATGGAAATATATTGGATTTAGTATCTGATCCGTTGTTCGGGATTTCCCTTACTGTCATTGTTTATGCCTTACTAGCTAAATTGCGACAAATTTATCCTTGGATAAATATCATGTTTTTTTCTGTCGTTATTATCATAGGCGTGTTGTTTCTATTTAATATTCCTTATGATGCTTACGAACAAGGAGGAGAAATGATCACCTTTATGTTAGGGCCTGCCACCATAGCATTGGGAGTCCCCCTGTATAAAGAAGGACAAAACATCACAAGTAACGCTCACATATTATTAGGCGGGATCACCATAGGGAGCTTAATAGCAATTGTAAGTGCTATTGGTCTAACTTGGCTTTTTATTGGTACCGATGAAATAATGCTGTCTATGATTCCTAAATCTGCTACTACTCCTATTTCTATTGTAATAGCTGACAACTTAGGTGGTTCCCAGGGATTAGCGGCAAGTTTTACTGCTTTGACAGGTGTATTTGGAGCTTTATCTGGCCCGGAAATAATGAAGAAAGTAGGAATTCACCATGATCTAGCTATTGGCTCTGCTTTAGGGACATCTTCCCACGGCCTAGGAACGGCTAGAGCAATAACTACCTCAAGACTGCAAGGGAGTGTAAGCGGGTTTTCCATGGCGTTAACAGGTATTATTACTTCTTTGTTGGTGATTCCATTGTACTGGATTTTCTAACATATAATATTTAAAATTAAACTAGACTAAAATTGAAGGAGTGTAATATATGGCTAAAATTGTTGTTTCACCTGATTATTTTAAAGAAAGTGTGTCAGCTGTAATGGCGTCCCGTGCTATAGCCAGAGGTTTGCAGAAGGCGGACAGCAAGTTAGAGATAGTCCAGGTTCCCTTATCTGATGGGGGCGAAGGATTGATAGAATCACTCGTAGCTGCAACACAAGGGCAAGTGATTAAGTTACAAGTGACAGGTCCCCTGGGTGATTTGGTAGATGCATCTTATGGTGTATTGGGAGACGGGCGTACCGGTGTGATAGAAATGGCCCAAGCATCTGGACTGCATCACCTATCACCGGATCAAAAAAACCCTCTCAAAACAAGTACTTATGGTACGGGTGAACTGATTAAAGCTGCTTTAAATCAGGGGTTTGATAACTTAATTATCGGCATAGGTGGAAGTGCCACCAATGATGGCGGCATGAGTATGGCAAAAGCCTTGGGAGTAGAATTTTATGATCAGGATGGAAATCCTCTCGCTGGTTGTGGTGAAGAGTTAATGCGCCTCAATAAGATTGATACAAGTGGACTTGACCCTCGTATTTCTAATACTAACATAAAAGTGGTCTGTGATGTCACCAATCCTTTAATAGGGCCAACTGGAGCAACTAAGGTATATGCACCGCAGAAAGGAGCTACAAAGGAAATGGTAGACATTCTCGAAACAGGTTTGAATCGTTATAGCCAGGTGATCTATCAAGAATTTCTACAGGATGTGAGTAAAGTACCAGGAAGTGGAGCTGCCGGTGGCTTAGGAGCAGGGTTACAGGTGTTTTTAGACGGTGATTTAATTTCAGGAATTGATCTTGTGCTTGAGGCAGTGGATTTTTCTAAACATCTAGAAGGTGCAGACTTAGTTATTACGGGAGAAGGCAGTATAGATGATCAGACTATTAACGGGAAAGTTCCATATGGTGTAGGGAAACAGGCTTCTTATTACAATATACCTGTGATTGTGTTGGCTGGGAACATTAAACCAGGTGCAGAAGAACTACATGATCATGGGATTACATCTATCTTATCGATAACCGATGGTCCAATTTCTACGTCAGATTCTATTTCTCGTGGTGAAACTTTACTCGAGAATATATCGTATCAATTAGGGAGATTTTATCATCAAATGAGATAAAGCTTTCATATATAATTAACTTTTTAGTTGTTAACGGGTTCATTAATTTGAACTCGTTTTTTTTTTTTGAACAAGTTCATAATTTCTAAATGCAAGTCATAGTTTGGTAATGGAAAATCATTAGCTCTTGCATCAGGGTCGTGAAGAGCTATGGTTTAAATTTTTATTAGGAGGGTTTTAAATGGATCCTGCTGAAATGGTTCACACTGATCCTACACTTACTTTAGTTGGTTTTATTGTTGTTATTGCACTGCTACTACTACTCATCACAAAACTCAAGTGGCACGTCTTTTTGGCGTTGTTGCTACCCATTTTACTTTTTGGATTAATTCCAGGAGTAAACATTGACAATTTTATTGAAGCGTTTGAGGAAGGTTTTGGTAGTACTCTGGGAGGAATAGGAGTAATTATAGTTTTAGGGTGTTTGATAGGGGAAGCTTTAAAACATACCGGAGCTATTACAACAATTACTAATGGGTTAATTAACCTAATTGGTAAGTCACGGATGCCACTTGTTCTAACTGTTGTAGGTTTTGTTTTAGGAATAGCGATTTTTTCAGATGTGGCTTATGTTATCTTAAACCCAATAGTTCACTCTGCCTCAGCAGCCTCAGGGATGAGTGTAGGAGCTATGGCTACGGGGTTAGTAGGTTCTCTCCAACTTACCCACGCTTTGGTGCCTCCTACACCAGGTCCTATAGCTGCTGCAGGGCTTATAGGAGCTGACCTTGGGATGGCTATCATTTTTGGTGCTTTCGTTTGTCTAGTTGGATCTCTTGCTGCTTGGTTATATGGAATGATTTTAGGAAGATATATTTATGTCCCAGCATCTGAAGAATTCATCGGTGATTCCTTTCTAGATAGTGCAAGAACAGATGAAAATGAAGGTCCTAGTCAATTAAATTCTTATGCACCTATTGCCATACCAGTAATTTTAATTGGAGCGCAAAGTATATCCAATTTAGTTTTGGCTGAGGGTCATACTGTAAGAATAGCTTTGAGTTATATCGGTTGGCCTGTAATAGCGTTAAGTGTAGGTGCATGGCTTGCTTATCGTAACGTCAAATATCCTGAAGATAAGAGTAAATTTAAAAATGAGTGGGTTGAGAATGCTTTACGTACTTCAGCTATGATACTTGTTGTTACAGGACTAGGAGGCTCGTTAAGTAATATTTTAGAAGGCACACCAGCAGTTGAAGCAATAAGTTCCGGGGTTGTTGATGCTGGTCTTCCTGTGATATTTCTACCTTTCATTATAGCAGTTATTGGGAACATGATAACTGGTTCAACAACTGTAGGAGTTATCACAGCTGGCTCGTTAGTTGAACCAATGTTAGCTGATTTAGCGTTAAGTCCGGAAGCTGCATTTTTAGCTGCTGGGTCTGGCGCTGTCATCATTAAATACTTTAACAGTAGTTATTTCTGGGTATGCACGTCTCTTTCAAGAGTGGGAGCTAATAACGGTTTATTCTTTTATGGCGGAGCTACTTTAGTTGCAGGAATTGTAACGATGGCTACTACTTATTTATTATGGGTAATGGGTATAGTATGATTTTTATAACAACAAGGGGTTTTACACCTCCCTTTTGTTGTGATTTTCACATAAGTAAGGGTGGGGTATTTTGATCCGGGATCAGTTGAAAAAGCAGCTCCCCTTGGTTCAATATTAGTTGGGAAAAAAGATTTTATTGAGGAAACACGAGTTATGAAACAACGTATAGGAGGGGGGGATGAGGCAAGCTGGGGTCATAGCAGCAGCGGGAATTGTTGCGTTAGATAACATGGTCGATCGTTTGAAATATGACCATGACAAGGCAAGATTTTTAGCAGAAGGAATTAGAGAAATTGACAGCCCTTATAATTCTAGTTACTGGAGCACTAAAAACAAGAGAAACCCGAGCAGTCCTTACTTCTGAAGACTTTAGCAAAGGCTTACAGGACCAGGAGGTATTTTTATAACCCTTGCTATTGATGAACTAGATAAGTAGATAAGTAGATAAAATCTAAAATCAATTGATTATGGTAGGAATTTCTTTACTAGTATAATAGGGGAGGGGTCCCCTTTATAAAATCTCTAAAGAGGAGGAATTATAATGTTAATAGGTGTACCTAAGGAAATTAAAGCAAATGAAAACAGGGTCGCCTTGACCCCAGCAGGCGCACAGGCGCTAAAAGACAATGGTCATCAGGTGATGGTAGAAGTAAATTCAGGTGAAGGAAGTGGTTTTTCAAATCAAAGTTACGAAGAAGTAGGAGCAAAATTACTTGCCGATCCAAAAGAAATTTATGATAAGGCAGATATGATTATGAAGGTGAAAGAGCCCCAGCCTTCTGAGTATGACTTAATGAAAGAAGGTCAGCTCTTATTCACATTCTTACACTTAGCAGCTGAACCAGAGGTAACTGAAGCATTACTCAAAAACAAGGTGACAGGTATTGCATACGAAACAGTTGAAACCCCTGATGGTTCTCTTCCGCTATTATCACCTATGAGTGAAGTAGCTGGTAGAATGGCAACCCAGAATGGGTGCAGGTATTTAGAGAAAATAAACGGCGGCAAAGGTGTATTAATGGGTGGAGTACCAGGCACGATGCCTGCTAAGGTCACAGTCATTGGCGGAGGCATAGTAGGGACCAATGCAGCTAAGATTGCATTAGGGATGGGCTCAGATGTCACTATTTTAGACATCAGTATTCCCCGTTTACGTTACTTAGATGATTTATTTTATAATCGCCTAAAAACACTAATGAGTAACTCATTTAATATAGAACAGTGCGTCAAAGACAGTGATTTGGTAATTAGTGCAGTGTTAGTCCCAGGAGCAAAAGCACCTAACCTAGTGACAGAGAATATGGTTAAAGAGATGGAAGCAGGTTCGGTAATTGTTGACGTAGCTGTTGATCAAGGGGGAGCAGTTGAAACTGTTGATCAAATAACTACACATGCTGACCCCACTTATAAATCTCATGGAGTAATTCACTATGCTGTAGCAAATATGCCGGGAGCTGTACCCAGAACATCAACTATGGCGCTAACTAATGTCACCTTGCCTTATGCAATCAAGCTTGCTAATAAAGGATGGAAGCAGGCTGTTAAAGAAGATGACATGCTTGTTAAGGGGTTAAACACTGTTGACGGTAAATTGGTTTATGAACCAGTGGCAAAGTCATTAGAGTTAGATTATACACCGATTGAAGACGTACTATAAATAAATATAATAAGCCAGGCAGTTACACCTGGCTTATTATACATTAAATCTATAGCACACCACATTACCATCTTGTACGATATAATCTTTTCCTTCTAGTAGTAATAATCCCTTATCTCTGTCAGCAGCATAACTTTTTGTCTCAATTAGTTGTTGAAATGGAATAACTTCTTCTCTAAAGGTGAAATTTCTCCTTTATGCAAAGTAGGAAGTATGTCATTAATATTAAGAGTAAACTTTGCCTTACCTGTCGATAGATCTAATCTGTAACATTTGCCGTACCATTTCATATCCCATATTTCGGATTGGTACATCTAAAACTCCCGAACAGTAGAATTAAAGCTTCCTGAACACAAAATTCGTTCAATCGAAGAGTTCAGCTATCAACATTCAACTTTAACCGAGACGTGTTATGAATAGCCACGCAAATAGTTATCAAAGACTTAATACTAATTTGTCACTAGTTCTTCAAGAGCGGAACTTTTCAGCAGCTCTAGTGTATTTATCTTAGTAGCAATTTCTACTATGTCAACATGAGGTTCTACCCCTTTTCCGTCTATTTCAGACCCCTCCATTGTTTCAACCTCATAAACAGTAGTTAGCAAACCACCTTCTGACAGAGGAAATAAATTTTGTACCGTTCCTTTTCCAAAGGTTCTTTCTCCAACCACTAGGCCTCGCTGTTGATCTTTAATGGCGTGAGCGAACAGTTCGGCAGCACTAGCCGATATACCATCTGTCATAACCACTAAGGGCTTTTCCAATTTGGGTGACATGGCAGTAGATCCACAAATTATTTCATCATGATCACTTTTTGCTTTTACAACTTCTTCTTCCCCGATAAAGTGGCCTAAAATTTTACCAGCATCTTCCACTGTTCCTCCTGGGTTTCCACGTAAATCTAAAACCCACACTCGTGGTTCTTGGTCTAGTAAGTCCTTAATTATTTCTGCAAATTCTTCATAAGAACCTTCACTGAACTGAGCTATTCTAATATTAGCCACAGATTCTGCTATCATCTCACCAGTAACACTATCACCTGGATATTGCGCAAAGTCTTCTTTTTCTTCCTCAGTTAAATACATTGTATTAGGGTCATTCAATATTTGAAATACTTCTTGCAAATCATCAGTTTCACCAATATCTTCCGGTACTTCATCGACATGATATTCTTTCAAAATCTCTATAACCTCATCAGTCAACTCTTCATTCAATTTTTCGTCATCAGTTAATTCGGGAGTTACAGGATCCATATCATCAGGCTCAGGTAACTGTTCTGAAAATACTGTGGCCGGAAAATAGGAAAACATTAACATCATAAAAAAAGCAAGCACTGCCAGACCTTTGTTTATAATTTTATCCATAATTACACCTCCACCGGATAACTCAATCATGAATTTTTTGACATTTCCTCTATTTTACCTCAAATTGAGCTACAGCAAAAGAGGAGACCCGTTCTTGAATATCTGCCCTTCTTTTTGTCCACCAACACATTAACACTTCTAATGCCAAACTAATCTTGATAGAATGTCATTCCCATACATAAAAAGGATTAATAATAATCCAGTAATTATCTTTGGGGTGAGACAAAATTAGATGATAGGTTCCTTTAGAAAACTTAATCCTTTCCCTAAAAGGAAAGGGGTATTCTTTGATTTGCTCACCATCTTTGTACATTTTTAATCTCAATTTAGTTTTAGAAGGAATAAATTCTTTAAACTGACAAACCATACTATACGTGCCAGGTTCCAATTTACTGCCAGGAAGATATTTTTTATCCCCAGATTTTAAGTAGGTCATCAACCCCTCCCCTGGAGATATTCTATCATGGCTGATATACAGATTCCCTTGAGCAAGGGCAGTTAAAATTTGCTGTTTAGCTGACACAAACTCTTCTGATAAAGGATCTTGAAGGTAGACATAATTGTTTCCAGTTCTAAAAAGATAATCATAGCTCAATACAGTAATAGAAAAATAAAATTTAGATAAAATAGGGGCATGAGCATCCGAACCTATAATGCCAACGACTTGTCGTTCTTGAGTTAGTTCCATCCACTTTTGTAGCGATTTAAAATCAGGAAACTCAAAATAAGCTTGATCATTAATGAAATTGGCAATGAGTCCTTGCAGTTTAGTTTTGATCCCATCGCGCCATTTACTAGAATAGTTTATAATTTCCATGCCAGCATAACCAATAGCTTCCCAATCAGTCCACGGATAGGTCCTATTATTCCTAACTAATGGGGACCCTTGTTCAAAGGGATGAGCGATAAACCCTATCCCCCTTTGCCTGTTTACTTCATCTATCACTTCTTGGGGGTTATTTTCATTGCGAGGTATCTCTTCTTCAATTCCAATAGCTAAATAATGGTTTTTTTCTAAATTTATCTCCGATCCTATTAATACCAATACATCATGATAAAATCCTTCTAATCCACGCTGTTTCCCCAACAAATGGCGGTGATCGTTAATAATAATAAAATCTAGGTTTCTTTTGTTAGCCTTTTCAGCTATTTCCTCTATAGTAGAAGTACCATCAGAGTACTTACTATGTATATGAATATTACCTTTATAAATATACAATATTTTCACCTGCCAAATTCATAGCTCTTTCATTTATTATAACAAAAACAGTTTAATGGTTTAAAATTAATGCACCACTTAATGCAATTAAAACCCCACCAATTAAGGTCGAAACTGTAAAGGGCTCATACAAAACTAAAACTAACAAAATACCCATTAAGTCAGTAAAAGCCAGCCCTATCATGGAAGGGGTCAGTATAAAAAATAACCCCATAATTGAAACTGTTAAGGCCACAAAGCTTGTGAATTCAGGTTTCTCATTAAAAAATAATGGTGATAGAAAAGTTACTATCACCGGTTTAGTGTAATAAGCGAACAGTGAATTACTCATAGTAGTCATATAGTAGTCATGTAAATTGAAGATATAAATAAAATAGCATTTAAGGCATATAACACACCAGCTACACAGATTATAAGATAAGCTTTGAATCTACCTTTAATTAATAATTCTTCCCTGGGAAGGATTATTAATAAGGCTAGACAAGCTACTAAAGTTTTATAAAAAGCCAGGTCAATGGCTGAAAGACCACTCCACCTAGCAAAAACTCCTGCAGTCCCCCATAACAAAGCCGATAATAGAATTTTTACGTAACCGACACCTTCATACATAACTTCACCCCTGTAAAATTTATGACAGAGGTAAAGTGAGTATTACATGATAGTTTTTAAGCTTTAAAAAAGTTTGTCTATCGCTTGATTAAAATCATTAATTTTTTCAGCTGGAATTTGTTTTTCTATAGCTATATTATACAATTTCTCCTTTGCCAACACGCGATCAGCCGCTTCAATAGCGCATCTATCAGAGTATCCGTCACCTATGTAGACTATTTCAGGAAAATTCTGATACTGACTGGCTATTTCAGTTATAACATTGGTTTTACAGCTGCCACATTCCCCACAACTATCATTATAATATGGAGCCCACATATAAAATTTGCCTTTTTTATCTATAGTAAAAGAATTGGCATAAACCGGCAGGTGCTCTAAACCTTCTCGATTTAAGATTTGTTTTATCAGTGCTTCATAACCATCACTAACAATATATAACTTTTCATTACGCTTCTCTACCTGTTCAACAAAAAACTTAAATTGTTTATCTATTTGTATATCCTGTATATTAGCAACTATCTCTTGCCATGTGCAACGAAATAATTCGAAGGTTTTTTGTGCTGTCTCTAAAGTGGTTGACTCTCCGTTTTCCCATCGGCGATTTATTTCTTCCCAACCATCACCAACACATGTTTCTACCATAGCAATAGTGGTGTCGGTTAAAGTCACTGTTCCGTCAAAATCAGTAAAATATACGCGTTCACCACTTCTTTTTGTGTTAAACAAGTTCTCACCTCATTCTCTCCTTACATAATATTATTTATCACAAGGTTAAGTACTAGCATTCAGAGTGAAATTGAAGTTTTATTGCTATCAACAACAGAATATAACAGCGCCTATCACAATGTGTAAATAAAATTAATGATTCAATACCACAGACCCATTTCCAACGGCAAAGCTTTCATTGATAGCTCTAGTAATATACTGTTTCGCTTCTGTAACAGCTGATATCATATCTTCTCTTAAAGCCAAGCGAGCACATATTGCTGCCGACATAGTACAACCTGTCCCATGCAAGGTGCCCGCTCCTACCCTAGGGGCTGTCACTATTTTATGCTGATTTTTATAAAACAAGTGATCTTCTGCTTCTTCACTTCCATGACCACCTTTTACCAACACAGAATTGACCCCCATTTCCAGCAATCTATTACCAGCAGTTTCTATATCTTGTTTTTCTTTAATTGTTATACCAGTTAAAGTTTCAGTTTCTGGAATATTGGGAGTTAAAATATCACACAATGGAAGCAGTTCCTCTTTCATGGTTTTTACCGCTTCTCTTTCTAACAGTAGATCACCACTAGTCGCTACTAACACGGGATCTACAACTATATTCGAAAAGTTATGTTGCTTGATTTTTTTAGCTACTTCTTTTATAATGCTGGTGTTTGAGAGCATCCCTGTTTTAATAGAAGAAATGTTCATATCTTCTGCCAGTGCATCAATCTGTTGACCTACAAATTCTGATTCCATATTTTTCACAGCTGCAACACCTTGGGTATTTTGAGCTGTTACAGCAGTGATAGCTGAGGTACCAAAAACCCCTTGAGCATAAAAAGTTTTTAAATCAGCTTGAATACCCGCACCTCCTCCAGAATCTGATCCAGCAATGGTTAAAGCCACTTTAGAAGGTCTATCCCTGCGATTTACGTCTCCGACAGATACTTTAATACTACTCATACCTCATCCTCCTTTTGATTTTGGGGCCATTACAACTGAGTTTTAATAGATCCAGTTATATTAAATAAATGCTCATTTAAAGTTGACTGTTGTTAGCAATAAAATATAACAGCATCTAAATAAAAAACCTTTACCCGATCTGGATAAAGGTTCCATAAATGCCAATTCAGTAGTATACACTATCACCACTTACTTTAACATTTACCTTAAAACATAATTCAATACAAGCAGTAGAATATATAAATCAATTCCTACGCTGGCATTACCCAGATCAGGTTTAAGGGTCAGGACCTTACAGGCAATTTGTTATTACTTTGTTTAGGTCCACTCTCAGCCTACTGGCTCCCCTATTTATATTTGATTTGGCAGTGTTAAAGTTGAATGTTAATAGCTAAACTCTTCGATTGAGCGAATTTTGTGTAGAGTTGATAGTACATCTTAACGATCCAACAGTAGGATTAAAGTCAAAT